>SLCI01000134.1 GCA_007125875.1 Kiritimatiellia bacterium
ATTCAATTTCCAACTCAAAAGATTCTTGTGCGTCATTCGCAATCATAAATCTGAGTTGGGCCATGGACTCAGCCGAATAATTCGGTCGATTCAAGCGGTTCCCACGCCACATAGGCTCCATGTCGCGTAAATTTATAACCACCGTTTCCCACTCTCCGGTGGTCTCAAACGCAGCAGCATAGTAATGCCGGGCGCAGTTTTCCGCTTCAACCTGAAAGATGTATCGCTTGCCATCGCCTCGTAGACGCAAGTGCGCGGTTGTATGGCCTGCTATCGATAATTGCGGGAATGAATACCGGACGGAGGCAAATCCCCCGTTGTTCTCCAACGAAACGGTGCCCGAGAATATGGCCGTACCCGCATCCGTTTGCGTGATGCGGCTTTCGGAACGACCTCCCATGACCACATCATTTTGGATGCGCCATCCACTGAGAGCCGCATGCTCGTCAAATTCAACAAGTGAAATTCGGTTCATAGTCCCATATGCCGCCCCTGCCCATACCGCAATCAAAAATGCTGCGACAGTAAATTGATTTCGCGTATTCATACACAAAGTGTCGAAGGATTCCTACTCGCCTGACATCACTTCAGCGTAGCAGGTACTGCGAATAAACCGCAAGCCACCGAAGGCCATGTCCTTGGTCGAGGGCAAGGTCATTCAGTTCTCGCAATGCCTTGCACGGCACGGTTAGTGACAAACTGGAGGGCGGAGCTCCGCGACGCCGCAAACGTGGATTGAAACAACAGGCCACTGGGTGGCCTCCGGTCTCGCAGAGCTCGACCCTCCAGATGGGCCATACATCATCAACAATCCCGGAGGACGGAGCTCCGCGACGCCACAAGGATGTTAAATCATGAGAGGCCGCTGGGTGGTCTCCGGTCTCGCAGCGCTCGACCCTCCAAGTGGTTCTATTCAAGCGCATCCATCTCATTGATAACGCGTTTAGCGAGAGAACTTCCTACCCCTGTGGGCAAGGGTGCGCGCTATGAGGTAGGTCAGCTCCCCCCCAAAAAAAAGAGCGGCGCCAACAGTGACTGTTGGCGCCGCTCAGAATCCGCAAGTCTACTCTTCCGAAAGCAAGACGGCCTTCAGTCCCTTGCGATGGGTATAAAGCAAGAAGGCGGCCAGAACGGTCACACCAACCACCGGTGGATCAAACAGGCCGTGACCCTCTGTAATGAATATATGGAATAAAACGATGTTGATGATAATCGGCGTCAAGATCAGCAACCCGATGGCACGCGTCTTGGGAATCGCGACCAGAATACCACCGATGATCTGTAACGTTTTGACGAATGCGAGCATGCCCGTCATATACATGGCCCCCATAAAACCGGCCGCGAATGAATCCTCTGGCGGCGGCGGAATCTCGATGAACCCGATAAAGAAATTTGATCCAAATATTAGAAACAGCAGGCCTAATAGTGCGCCTGCAATCATTTGTGCTTTTTTCATTTACTTTTTCCTTTCTTTTCTTGCTTTCCTACTCGCTTGGCGAGATCACGTAACGTGTTTTGTTCAGCGGGCGTCAAGACCGAGAACAGCTCGGCCACCTCGCGGGCGTGACGAGGGAAATGCTCGGCAATCAGTACCTGCCCCGCATCAGTCAAATGAACGACAATATAGCGTCGATCCGCTTTATCTCGCTCGCGCCTAACCCACCCTTTTCGTTCCACCGCATCAATCAACTTCGTAACATTCGCACCAGACACCAACAGTTTTCCTGCTAAATCACGCTGACACATCGACCCGCAATGCCAAAGCGCCTCAAGCACAGCGAACTGGGCCATTGGCAATCCCTCAGCCAAACGCCGCGACGCCAAGGCACCATGCACAGCGTTCACCGCTCGTGACATTGTGATCAAGGCGTTCAATGCACGCACTTCAGCTCTCGGTCCTTTGTACAAACTCGGCATATAGGTCACTCATTAATAGTTAACATATTAACTATTAACCAACAATTATCAAGTGGCTTATGCTGGAAAATCGCTACATCCACCGCTTACCGCAGAGGTGCCACGAAACAACTTAGTTGGGCGCGGTATAGCTCCACTCAATCGGCCCATCCCATTTCGTGTAAATGGCCCAGAACCGTTCGGGCTCGGGCGTACAGCAGAGCCTGCTGTATCCTTCAAAATAGACTGCCCGGATATCTATCATCCCAATGTTTTCCTCGGAATACTTGTACAACAAATCCCAGTTCCCTTGATCATCCGCCGCATAGTGCGTGGGCGGCTCAATATTCTCCCGAAACCATTCCCAGGTGCCCTCCCACATTCGGGCCTGTACCAGTTTGGTCATCAGCATAAACATTGTGATGAGCTTCTGCTCACGAGACACGGCCCCATCACCGCCCTGATAGTCGGCCAGCACGGCCTCCAGCATCTCCGTGGACACCTCACCCGCATTCATCCGATCAACTACATCATCATAGTCTACAGTCATTGGCTCTCCAGACGGCAATTTGTTACATCTATGGTTTTCCAATCGTTGGAACTTTTTTTATGAGTTTTTCCAATCATTGGAAGATTTTTGCGCATTTTTTCCAGTCGTTGGAAACTTTTTTGGCGCGTTTTCCAATCGTTGGAAGATCGCTGTGGCCGAGAAACTTTTTGGCATGCGGCGTGGTCTGCGTTATACCGGATGCTGGACATGTGAAGGAGAAGTCTAATGCCGCGAGCAAAGAATCCCGACAAGTACAAAACCTTGCCGTGCACGGAGTGCGGCGCAAAGTGTTGCCGGTATGTGGCGATCGAGATCGACACACCTAAAACGAAAAAGCAGTACGACGATGTGCGCTGGTATCTGCTGCACGAAAATATCTCGGTATTTGTGGATCACGATAACAATTGGCACATCGAATTTAAGACGCGGTGCCGATCGCTGGCCGATGATCATCGCTGTATCGAGTATGACACGCGCCCGCAGGTATGTCGCGACCATGGCTGGCCGATCGGGTCGTGCGAATTCTTTGACTCGCCCTACAAGCTGCGCTTTGATTCGGTGGAGGCGTTCGAACGTCACATGGATAAGACCGGCAAAAATTGGCGCTACAAACGGCGACCGAAGACAACGAAAGATTGAGCGACGCGACGGGTCAGCTCTTCACTTCATCGATTTTGGCTTGTTGCCAAAAGTCTTCCAGCTCTTCCAGGCTGCAATCGGTCAAGGCTTTGCCGGCGGCGTGGACGCGATCCTCGATGAACTGGAAACGGCGTGAGAATTTGGCCACGGTCTGATTCAGAACATCTTCGGCTTCGTGCCCAACGAAACGCGTTAAATTGACCACGGCGAAGAGCAAGTCGCCAATCTCATCGCGTACCCGAGCCTCACTCTCTTCCGCCATCGCCATCTTGATCTCGGCGATTTCCTCTTCAATTTTAGCCAGCACATCTTTTGTCTCGCGCCAATCAAATCCAACCCGTGCGACGCGCGATTGAATCTGCTGGGCTTTGTGTAGAGCCGGCAAGTGACGCGGTACCCCGGCGACGGCGGAACGCGGCGTGGCGTCGCCCTTCTCGGTGCGCTTGATATGTTCCCAATTGCGCAGCACTTCGTCAGCGGTATCGGCTTTGACATCGCCAAAGACGTGCGGATGACGCCGCACCAACTTGTCGGCAATTGCGGCGGCCACATCTTGAAAATTGAAATCGCCCTCCTCGGAACAGATTTGGGCCTGGAACACCACTTGCAGCAGCAGGTCACCGAGTTCCTCGCGCAGCAGCTGGCGGTCACCGCTATCGATGGCGTCCAGCACTTCGTAGGTTTCTTCGACGAGGTGCTGCTTGAGTGTGGTTAGTGTTTGTTCACGATCCCAGGGACAACCTTGCGGGGAGCGGAGCGTTTGCATGATATCCAGCAAACGGTCGATCGGCTTGGAGTCGGCTGAATCAGCGTCTGTCATGAGCATCCGATGTGCGGGACAACCTGTGATTAGACATCCGTCGGCGCGACGAG
>SLCI01000121.1 GCA_007125875.1 Kiritimatiellia bacterium
ATCAAGACCAAGGGGCTTTGGTTTGATCTGGAGCAATCCCAGGGGCTTTAGTGGGGCTTTCGGCTCGTAACACCGCACCAGGAATGGTTGATAGAACCTCGACGTTTTGGAATTCCATTGCTTGGACCATCAACTTCACACAGGTACAATTGGGCAGCCAAAATATGGTCGGATCTTGTAGCTCGCCTTGCTTTCCGCTGGCCATCCAGCCCGGATTAAACTTCGCAAGCGAGACGTCCTCATTCCCGGGTACCTCATGCGTAGCGGTCTGCATTAACAGGGTGCCGGTACATACATCAAAGATCTTCTCGAGGGCGAGAAGGGGATGACGTAAATGATACAGCACGCCAAAGAAGAGTACCAAGTCAAAGGTTCCAAACGTCTTCCGTGAAATGTCATACACATTGCAAAGATGCGCTGTTGCCTTGGAGTTGAAGGCTGCTCGCCCAATATTGAATCGCCTTACTGAATCAGGGAAAGAATCAATCGCGACCACTTCTTTTGCTCCTCGACGCTCGGCTTCAAAAGAAAAGAACCCTTCTGCTGTGCCAATATCAAGCACGCGCATTCCGGTCATATCTTCCGGTAAACCAAAATATGGCAGCTTGTCCTCTTTAGGATCTGACCAACCCGGCGTAACAATCCCAGGCGCCAGTTCAATGCGGTGAAACCAATACTTTTCATTTTCGACCTGAATTTTCAGCCATTCAGTGAATGACATCGAATTTAGGTCTTTTGGGGTTGGACTATTCATACTAGATGCTCTTCTCATTGAGACACTGGTTTTGTGTGCTCCGCTATTTGCATTAACCCAAATCGGGCGTTCGACTCGGGTATTTCGTTCCTTCAACAACACGTGATAAATCTAACTGTGCCCAATCAAAGTTGTGTGCGTTCATCTCTTTTGTTTTTTTCCCAAGATACTCACTGTGACAATAGAGACCGTTTATTGGCCGATTCTTCAAGTGGTCATCCGCCAGCGACGAAAATCTACCTACCATTGGATTAGACATGCCTGCTTCCAGACATTCAAACCCAAGCGCCTCCGAGAAAAGAACTTTTAAGGCCAAATCGCTGAATTGAAAGAAATGCCAAGGTCTTTCATGTGACGCAAAAGAGAAATGTGTTTCCACAAAAACAAAGCCACCGCATTTGAGCAACTTTGAGATTTCAACCGCGACAAGCCAAGGCATTGCAAAGTGCTCAAAGCAGGCACTTGAATATATGAGATCGAATTGTTCGCCGGGTTCAAAATACGATGAGAGCTTATGAGCATCGCCGACGACATCGACATTGTTTCCTGGGTAATAGTCAAAACCGATATATTCCGCCTGGGCGAATCCTTGTCTGGCATAGGACTGGCCTGTCACCTCGCGACTACCGATCTCTAGCACGCGCATGCCGGGTTTATTGCCCAGCCCATATAAATAGTGATTCCATTTTTGATGGCTGATCGTACTCGCCATAGGCACGTCTGGTACTAAATATTCCTCGTCAAACCGTGACTCCACCCAAAGTGACAGTTTCCGTAGCTTTCGCAGTGCATGTTTCAGTAGTCTATTCATAATCTTATTTGGCCTATGCGGATAACGTTATCAATCAGTCCACCGTTGGCACTCTGACAAAAAAGTATGCCTTCCTCTGAATCGTTTGAGTACCGGCCCCACCGCACGCTTGACGGTAGCAGGCGCACCCTCCAGACGGCAAGGATCTCATTTCCAGAGATGATTGCAGGTAGTGCATTTATAGCGCTCCTTGATTAGTGGAACCGGCAACATGGCCACAATCAAAATCAGGAACGACATGATATACGACCGCTTCTTGTGCAGTGTGTCTGCAATCTCATGCGATCCGCAATTGGGACATATGTTCTCGGAGCCGCTATGCGCAATTATTGGCTGATCACTGGCGAGAAACTGTTGGGCCTCCTCAAATTGATCATCAGGCACGAGAACTCCCACCCCTCCAATCGCCAGTGATAAGTGTGGCATAGCCTGCGCGGTCAGGTCGTCTGATACGACGACAGTGGCGCTGCCCCATTCACTGTAGGACCATCGATGTTAGTCCAACCGGTGTTTCCTTCTCGTTGAGCTCATGCCCGGCGCAGGGAGGCGTAGCCGACCGGAGACGAGCATGAGCGGCATATTCTTCAGGTGTTTTCTTATTCAATGATCCATGACGCTGGATCGTATTGTATGTTGTTCGCCAGTCTTTTGCTCTATACCGGACTTCAGCCAGACTGGCAAACCAATGAGTATCCAGCAATCTTCTCCTGATCTGTGAGTTCAAGCTTTCAATGTAGGCATTCTGTGTCGGCTTGCCGGGCTTGATGAAGTGTAGCTTCGCTCCGTTTTCATAAGCCCATTGATCCATGTGCCGGCTATGGAACTCAGGACCGTTATCGGTTCCCAAAATCGGCGGCAACCCGCGCTCTGCTTTCAGCCTGTCGAGCACTCTTGCGACCCGCCTCCCAGTGATTGATGTGTCAATCTCCAGTGCCAGGCATTCCCGGCTGTATACATCCATGATTACGAGGATCCGGAACACCCGCCTATCTGACAGCTGAACGCTCAGAAAGTCCATCGTCCATAGTTCATTCAGCCTGGTTGGCTCTTCCAGCCTGCTGCCTCGATATTTTGATTTTTGGCGCCTTTTTCGCCGTCCCAGTTGCAATCCTTCCTCGGCATATACCCGGTAAACGCGCTTATGGTTATCTGTAATCCCGTCGCGAAGCAGCCAGTCCATCAACCCACGATATCCCCATCCCGGATTAGCTGTCGCATGCTTGTGCAAAGCGGCCCGAAGCTCAGAATCGTTCCGCCCCTTGTGCTTGTAGTACAGACTGGTCTCCCAAAGTCCCAATAGCCCACAGGCCCGACGGGCGCTGATCTTGTACTTCTTGCGTGTATACGCGACCAGCGCCCGCTTCTCTGCGGGCTTCACCACTTTTTTAAGTTCACGTCCCTCAGAATCTTATTATCCAGAATCAGATCGGCCACCATGGTCTTGAGCTGCCGGTTCTCATCCTCAAGCTGCCTGAGCTTCTTGGCGTCCGATACCTCCATGCCACCGAACTTGGACTTCCAACGGTAAAAGGTCTGCTCGGTGATCCCGGCCTGACGCGTCAACTCCTTGACCGAAAGGCCCGACTCGTGTTGCTTCAATATACCGATTATCTGCTCTTCGCTGTATCGCTTGCGCTTCATTCCGTCCTCCTGGGTTGTGTATTAACCCGGAAGGACTAACATAACAAACACTACAGTTTACGGGGTGCGCGCCAAGAGGATAATGTGCCGCGGGTTATCACTCTGCTCTTGTTGGACATAGCTTTGGTCACATTTCTGATCGGGTTGATGTTTGAGAAAAGGTCCTATCGCACGGACCAATAGCACTTAATAGCTTATAGGCTATTAAGTGAACGTGCACCTTTTGATAATAGCTTATAAGCTATTAATAGTAGATGATTATCCATACTTCGTGTCCATTCGTGAGCTTCGTGGTGAAACTCTTTGGCGCGCAGGAAGATTTCTCGCCGACCAGAGAGGATCGGCCCACAAAGGTGAACCGCCCCTACAATTGTTCCAGTGCGTGCAGGAGTTCGGGTGGCAACGCTTTCTTGGCTCCAGACTTGCGGTCAACGACGACATGAATGACGCGTGCGGTTGCTTTGACGACGTCTTCCTTTCGATCCAGGATTTGATAATCGAGGGTGAACGATGTGGTGCCGGCTCGCTCGAGCTGAATCGTGACGCGCAATTTCTGGCCGGGGAAGAGTGCTTGATGGAAATCCGCTTCCGCGTGGACTACCGGGAGATGGAAGTGAGTGGCGCGCAATATGACGCCGATATCCATCCCAACCGACTCCATAAAGGCTTCCAACGCTTCCTGCGCAATATTGAATAGGTTGGGGTAATAGATGACACCCGCCGCATCCGAATCGCGTAGGCGCAAAGAGG
>SLCI01000191.1 GCA_007125875.1 Kiritimatiellia bacterium
TATCGCGTTGTTCCGCGGGACGGCGCGGACAAGAGTCCAGCACCGCCCCACGCGCCTAGCGCTAGGCCGCACCTGACCCGTCCCCCGCGCTCAAATTCGTGACCGAATTTGCCCCCTTCGCCCACCGCACAGCACACCTTCGGTTAGCGTACGCGTGACCTGTAGGGCGTCCGCTTGCGGATCGCCGTTTCGCATGCAACCAGTTGCAAGCAGTCCACGTACTAACGTACGCGGCTACGAGCCGGACTTTTTAGCTGCCGCCTTCCTGCCCGCCTACGGAGGATTAGGCGGTGGCGAGCCCACATCCCGAATCGTGTATCGCGTGGACCCTGTTGTAGGCCGACCCTCAGTGGTCGGCGTGTAGCGTTCCTCACAATCTCCGTTCCGTCACCCCGGGAACCTATAACCGAAAAACCTAGAACCACTCCGCGCTATCCGCGTCATCCGTAGTTCCGCAACGAAAAACGACGAACGAAAAACAAGACTCCCGCACAGCACACCTTCGGTAGACTTGCGCGTGACCTGTAGGGCGTCCGCTCTTGTGCCGCCGTAGCCTTGGCGAAGGCGCATGCGGATCGCCGTTGCGGCGTGCACCCTGTTGCAATCGGTCCACGTCCTAACCCTCCGCAGGCGGGCAGGTAGGGCGTGGCTACGAGACGGACTTTCGATTTGTTTGCCACGTTTATCACACCGTCAGCCAAGGATAATTCTCCCGCATAATATTGATCATCCTCGTCTTGTTGTCCTGCTGGTCGGAGATTGTGCTCAGCATCGATTTGTTATGAGCCCGGTAATGCGCAACGGCCTCGTCAGCTAATGCCCCTCTGAAGCCCTCCCGCAATAGGCGGCACCAGAAATCATAGTCCTCCCAGCCCAGCAAATCCGGATTTTCGGAATATCCGCCGACGTGCAGCCATACAGATTTTTTTACCATCGCCATGGCATCAACATAATTTCCCGAGGCGAACTTATGCGGTAGCCATGGTTGAGTATCAGGCATTATACGCGCACCCCCAAAAACGATTAAGCGTGGATAAATGACGGAAACACATTCCCGTTCCATCGCCGCGAGGCAGTTCTCAAGGCAGCCTTGATCAAGCTTATTGTCTGGATCCATGGGGAAATAAATCTCGGTCTCACACAAAGTCACGCCCACATTACGTGTGGCGCCCAATTTGACGTTGCGCCGGTTCCGCATCAGTGTGCAGGCGCCGAATCGTTCGTGATGATCTTGCATCCACCGCAGCACGACTTCGACGGAATCATCAGTCGATCCATCATCAACCACCACCAAATCAATAGGCTTAAGCGTTTGCTGCAACAGTGAGTCCAGTGCTTCCGTCACATACGCTTGGTAATTATACAGCGGCATGATGACGGTTACGCTCGATTCAGCATGATGGGATCGCTCAAAAAGCACATCTACTTCGCGCGCATTATGGCTGAGCGCGATCTTCGGCGAACGATGCTTTGCCGTATAACAGGCGTAGAGTTGATCTGAAACGTACGAGTGAGCTTTGGCCGATTCGAGCGCATGCTCCAGCAGCCATCTTCGCCGTTCTGGACCAAAATGCCACAATACGGAATGATACGCCTCAAGGCCAATTTGGCGTCGCGTGGCCGGACTCTCGAGCAATACTTCCAAGCTCGCTTTCCACTCCTCGATGCTGCTGGCGAGGAAACCATTCTTCCCATGTGTAATGCACATTCGATATGGCGTCGTCGGGGAGGCGATTGTGGGTGTCATGCTTAAGGCGGCTTCAAAAAACTTCAATTCGCTTTTGGCCTCACAAAAGCGTGCGCCCTCTTCAAGGGGGCAAAGGTTTACATCGTATAAGGCATATTCATAAACCAACTCTTCAACCGGCACCATAGGGCGCTCTTCGATTTGGTCTGCATAGGCTGCTAAATCCGGAAATTCCTCGAGCAAAAGTGTGTCCGGATAGATCACCAATCGGACCTGTTTGTACTTTTGAAGTACATGGACAAGCGCGGGCACAATTTTACCGAAATCTTTTTGGTGTGTTCTGGATCCAGAGGCATAACCGATTCGGATCAGGCCATCATCCTTCTTTTGCTGCCGGGCTTTCCTGGCCTTTACGATATCTGCTGAATCAAATCCATTTGGAATCACATATGATTTCGGCTGCAACGACATCAACTCCCGAGTAAGGGGGAGGGTAGGGCTGGAGGCCTGATCAGACTCTGCGAGCAAGGCCCGCTGACCTAAATACATCCGCCGGACATCATCCGGATTAATGTTCATGGAGCGGATGCCGTCTATGTGCTTTTCGTCAGCAAGCGATGCATCGATCATTAAATCATCCACGTCATAATGGACGACAGTCCCCAGCATGCGAGCGATCTCTACAATCGAGCGCAATGGGTCGGTTAAACAACACCTCCAAAACCAAATGCAATAAGGACTAGAGTCTTGAAAGGCCGATTGAATGGATTCGATATCGCCCACATCATAAACCAGCACTTCGTACCTCAGTGGCGAAAGCAACGCGGCCAGCGATGCTACGCGATACCTGTGTCCGGGCGTATCGGACTCACCGGAAACAAAGATCACCCGCTTGCGATTGGCCTTGTTGATCGAGGCGATCTCGCCGCCCTCAATCATGTCAACGCTGGCCATCCCGTCAGCGGTCGAATTGTTCCCGGAAGTTAACGCGCCTTCCTGCAAGGTGTCTTTAAAACCCCGCTTCACAACAACGACAGAATGTTTACATGCGGAGAAGAGCCCATGTTTGGCCGAATAATCAGAAAACAATCGGCACGCCTTGCGCACTTGATTCAACCGGGATCGCAAGCGTCGCAATGGCGCAGTCACCCGCCAACTCCTGCTATTCATCAAAGCACTCAATCGAGCGGATGTCAGTTCGACGTCAGATGATAATTCACGGATTTTGAGGTCCCGCTCATCAATGGCAGTACCGAGAAAGGCAACTTGCTCGGCACGCTCAGCCATCAACTCTTGCAGGTCTGTGACCTGTGCATCTCGCTCAGTCACTAAATCATGCAAGCTTGCGATCTGTATATCCCGCTCATTGATCGCCTGCTCAAGAGAGGCAACTTGTCCCGTAAATGCTGCGATTCGGCCGTCACGATCTGCTACTTCCTGATGGGCTTCGATTAATTCTTTTTCAACGCGCTTAATGTAATTGAGTTTGGGCTGATCGTCTGTGAGCTGGCGATCCGCACGCGCCAAAAACGACTCCACCTCCTCGCTGTCGAGCGACTTCACATCGCCCGCCAGATCGGAGAGCAAATCATTCAGTTCAATGATGATTGAGTTAGCCGCATCATTGAGTGCGAGGTCGCTTTTGCCATAACGATGATGCTGTAAACGTTTTTCAAGGAACTGTTCGCGGTAGTTAATCGTCGCAGGAGCATCGGGATCAAATGACAGGCCGAGACCCTCCGCGATGCGTTGTAGTTGGCCGGCAGGGTCCTTCATGACGCGATCAAAGTCGACCACCACCCGGGGCGCGTCCCGTGTCAATGTGAGGCTCAGGAGCATGTGCTCAAACCACAGATAGTTGGCTTTTTCGGAAGCCGTGCCGTCGCGCTTCGATAACGACCGGGCCACACTCAAGGGATTGCGATAGGCGATGACATAGCTCACACGGCACTCGACCAGCTCAAACGCACGTTGCCAAAATGGCAGTAACCGCGCGATGCGAGGGTCTTTCAGTCCGTAGCACGTGCTGTCGCGGAGCTTATTGCGCAGCAAAACAACGCCCCGCAAAAGCAATTCTTGAATCACTGGCGAGTCGGTTAATTCTTGCGGACTTAGCGGTGTCGATGTGTTCCAGTCATGGCCGAGCGCCGACATCAACTCCATGTTCAGCGCGTTGACATCCAAGTCCTCGAAGTAGCCCTTGTCGTTGTCATCCTCGACGCCCGGCATGAGGTTTTGCCCCAGATCGACACCCAAAACTTCCA
>SLCI01000119.1 GCA_007125875.1 Kiritimatiellia bacterium
ATCATGAAGCTCCGAAAGGACAGCTCCTCCTGCAGGCGATCGAGCTGGCCCCAGCCATGCCTTAGCCCGACTCCCATTCCGATCAGCAGCGCGATCGCACAGACACCAAGGACCGCCTTGCGCGGTGGATTCCAGCGCCGTGGTTTGAGATCGGCATATCGATTTTCAAGTTCATTCGAGTAGACAAACCAGCTCACAAGAAGCAGGCCTGTCATCAATACTCCCATACGTGATCCCGAGAAGAACATAGATGACCCCATGATCACCGCCGCCAAATAGTAGACCGGTGCGGGCGAACTCAACTGACCAGACTGATAGCCTAGATATTGGCAGCGCTTGCCCAACGCCAACGCGACCGGAATGAGCAAATTGATGTAGGCGGCATAATGGTTTTCGTAAGGAAACGCACCTGTTAAAGGGAAGATGTTGAACGAATTTGGCGTCAGGCGTTGATGCAGCACCCAAATGGCCATGATCGTGCCGGACAAGACCATCGCTGATAGCAACCAGCGTAGATGTTTACTGGACGCGATACGCGCCCCCAGCCAAACAAACATGATGGTTATTCCAAAGATGGCTGTGGCCGATAACGTGACAGGGCGATGCACCGTAGCGGGCAGTAACGACCAGTGCGTCATTGGTAACAGTCCCACACCCGGCTCCCACCGATGACTGGCATTAGCCAGATAAACGATCATCAAGATCAAGATGCCGATCAGCGGCAAGATAAAAGCGGCTTCACGCCTGAAGTGCCGAAAGCCCCCGATCAAGAAGGTAACGAACAAACCCAAAGCGAAAGCTGCAGAAACAACGGATGACGAGTAATTAGGGATTACGGCGGACAGCCATACAGTGATGATGAGTATCGCTCCGACACCCAAGAGACTCACGAGTGAGGATTGTTTCACGAGCTGGAATAGGCTGCCGTATCCACGACCTCCGACGTCTTGGAAGGCTCATAGTTGTATCCGTAGCCACCATAACGGCGATAATAATAGTAGTTGGCCATATTACGGAGGTTTACCCCATTTAATACCGTGCCCTCACACCGTGTGCCGCTCGCTTCAATCTTACTTAATGCATGGCGTGCCGCGAGGCTATGTGTAACGCCATAGCGCACGACAAAAATAACCGCTTCTACATAGCCCAGCAGGATCAACGCATCGCTCACCCCAAGTACCGGTGGTGCATCAATCAAAATGCGATCATATTCCTTCGACAAGGATTCCATCGCTTGCGGGAAAATCTGCTTGCTCATCAACTCGGCCGGATGCGAAGGAATTCGACCGGCAGGCATCAAGTCCAATCCTTTGACCGCCGTCTGTTCAATCGCGCTAGAGATTTTGCATTTACCTTCCAGCACGTCCGTGAGACCTAGTTGATGTTTCGACTCAAAAAGCTTGTGGACGGTTGGCCGTCGAAGGTCAGCTCCGATTAGCAGGGTCCGCTGCCCATCCTGGGCTAAACTAATTGCGAGGTTGGTGACCACCAAAGTCTTTCCTTCTCCTGGACCAGCGCTGCTGATCATCCATGTCTTCGCCCGCTGCATCGCAGGGCTCATCATTATGCTGGCCCGCAATGTTCGAAATGCTTCAGAGACGCTACCGGTATCATCTTCATGCACAATCAAACCGCGATGCTTGAGAGATTTCGAGCGGATGAGTGGTAATGAACCAAAAGAAGGCAAGCCAAGACTGCGCTCCACTTCCTCAACGCGTCGGTAGCGATGATCAGCAAAATACAGCAAAAAGATCGCAGCCAAGCCGAGACTGATACCCAGTGACGCTCCGCGCGTCATTGCTTGGCGAGGATTGGGGCGGAAAGGATTTCTGGCCGGTTCGGCGGCTTCGACAAGGCGAATAATTTCGGTTGGCAACGTCCCAGATAGAGAGGCTTCTTTCATGCGACTAATGATCGCTTGATAAACTTCCTGTTCAGCTTCCACATTCCTGCGCAAATCGTTATAGCGGACAAGCTTTCGATCAAGCTCGAATGCTTCCTGCTCCTGCTCGCGCAAGGCGGTTGCCAGATTCTGCTCACGCAAAAGAGCAATACGATAGGCATTTTCAATCGAGGCTATCGCGCGACGGCTCGCCACCTCAAACTGTTCTTCTGCCGCGCGCAATTCATCAGCGGCCGCCTGATAATCAGGATGGCCAGCCCGGTAACGCTGCTGCAGGGCCTCGGCCCGCTGCCGACGCTCTCTGACTCTGCCGTAGGCCTCGCTGACGGTGCCATCATTCAGCGTCAACGCTGCCTCAGTCACCGGAACATCTTGCGCCATCAGATCTTCTAACGCACGCCACCGGGTTTCAGCCTCAATACGGGCTGTTTGCGCACTTGTTAGAGCGGAATTCACAGCCTTGAGCTTAGCGATAACGATATTTTGATCTTCTTCCAGCGAAACCGACTGCGTTTCCTCACGGTATTGTTGAAGCTCAGCAAGTCCCTGTTCCAGATTTTCCCGGTACTCCTCAGCGCGAGAGCGAAGCCAGTCGACGGCTTGAAGTGACATCCCCATACGATTATTGAGGTCCTGCTGAATGTATGCCTCAGCCATCGCATTCGCTAAATCGGCGGCGATACCGGGGTCAGGATGCTCGACGACAATCTCGATCATTCGGCTGCGCTCTACCGGCACGATATTTACGAAACGTAAGGCCATTTCAATCTGACCGGGTCCCTCTGGACGACCCGGCGTGAAATTGGGTCGACCTGCGAGCTCGCCATGTTCAATGGCGCGTTCCATGATCGCTCGGCTATGGAGCGACTTGATGTGCGTGTTGAAATACTCAAGGTTGCGCGTGTTGAAAGACACAACATCCTGGAAATTAAAAAGCTGAGGAATCTGAGCTTCGACCATCAATGTCGCCGTACTGCGGTAATAGGGCACTTGGCGGTAGGCCTGAAACCAAAAGTACAGAAAGACGAGTATCGCAACCGTCAACCCCATCCACGCCCGCTCAATCACAATCGCAACCAATTCGCGCCAGTTTAGCGTCGTGGCAGGTTCATGATCGCCAACTTGTTCAGAAAGATAAGGTGATGACTTCGCCATGTTGCTAGAACCTCACTTCTTGAACAGTAATCACGTCATTCGGCTCCAGCGGAATGTCGCGATGATTCCCCCGCCCCGCCAGGACATCGCCTACGCGTACATGAATAGTTTCTGGCTCCGAACCTGAGGTGCGGACAACACGGACACGATTCGGACTCGCCATATCAGTGAATCCACCCGCCTTGGCGATGGCTTCGAGCAACGTAAGCGTCTCGCCATGCGGAATGGCCAGTGGACCGGGACGTCTAACTTCTCCCATTAAAAGCACCTGCATTCCTGTCTGCTCAGCCACGCTCAAAATCAAACGCGGGTTAACCAGATAATCTGCCGCTAACCTATCTTCGATTAGTTGCTCCGCTACACTAACCTCTAAACCGCCCAATGCAACAGCCCCCAGTAAGGGATGCCGGATGACCCCCTCTCGGTTTAGTCGGAAATCACCCGACAACTCGGGCTCTCGAAATACACGGATCGAAACAGTATCACCTGGCTGCAGCACATACTCCACTTGCCCTAGACCCAGCAGCTCATCGTCATCCAGAAGCCCAAGATCATCCTCATCGCCTTCATCGATCGCTTCGAGATCTTCTGCTTGCGATGAGAGATCAGAATCAGATCCGAAAGCAGGGAATCCCTCGCCCGGACGCAGCATACCGCAGCCGGACAACAGCGCGACCAAGCTGAGCATCATTATCAAACGCATGCTCAATGACCATGATATGTGGAAATGCACGGGACTAAATACCCGTAGAAAATATATGGGGGGACTAAATTGCACCAGAAACGTCTATCATAAAAAACTTAACCGGCACAATGGGCAATCTTAGTAATTCCAGCTTACGCGCGCTGTCCATCGACCAGCGTTATATCG
>SLCI01000111.1 GCA_007125875.1 Kiritimatiellia bacterium
TCACCGAACCCACCACCGGACTCAAGGTGGCGGACTTCCGACTCTGGTTCCCGACGGTCACCGGACTCGGCTTCGAACAGCGCAACGCCTTTGTCGTCGGCTTTGTGATGGGATTCGCCGTTATCCCGATCATCTTCACGATTACCGAAGACGCGCTCTCCAACGTGCCCGAATCGTTCCGATCCGGCTCACTGGCGTTGGGCGCCAGTCGCTGGCAAACCGCGATGCGTATTGTGCTGCCGACCGCTTCGGCGGGCATCTTTTCCGCCATCATGATCGGCTTAGGCCGCGCGGTGGGCGAAACGATGATCGTGGTGATGGCGACTGGCAACACGCCGGTGACCGAACTGAATCCTTTTACGGGCATGCGCACGTTGTCGGCCAACATCGCCGTGGAGCTGCCCGAAGCGCCCTACTTGGGAACGCTGTATCGCACGCTCTTTCTCGGCGCGATGGTGCTGTTCCTGATGACCTTCGTTGTTAACACGGCGGCCGAGATCATGCGCCAACGCTTGCGCGAGAAATACAAGGCGGTTGAATGAGAACGGCAGCATCTAGCGATTGCGTACGGGATCCTAAACCATGAACGAACAGCGCACATTCGAATCGGTGAAGCCGGCGGGCGAACCCTTTGTATGGGTCACCGCGATGGGACTGGCAATCGGCCTGATGATGATCGCGGGGCTTATGACGTTGATTCTTTACAACGGCATTGGCGTCTTCTGGCCGAAACGCGTCGCCTTGGTGCAATTCGATGAAGCGGGCACCACGCGCTTTCAGGGCGGACTGCACGCGATGGGCATTGTCACGATTGAGCAGGATCGGGATCTTCGCGACGTAACGCCCGAGCAATTGCAAAGCGAGAACCCGGACGATCGTCGAGAAAAACAACTCTTCACGGGCAACCGGGACGCGTTCGGACAAGCCTTTGCCTTCTTTAATGTCGGAGACATTACACAAATCACCTACCCGCCAGATGTCATCCGCGCCGAGCGCGTGGAATGGGGTGACGCCATTTTCATACCACTACGACTAGAGGACACCGCAGGCGACACGATTGCTGCGGACGACCCGGACTTTGACCGCATCCTACGTCAACGCGTGCGCGAAGCCGCCACCCGGCGGGCGGACATTAATCGGATCGAGCGACATCAAATTGGGCGGATCAATTTACAGATGCGCGAGTTAGAGTTGGAGGAGCGGTTTCATTTACGAATCGAGGAACGGACCGCCGCAGAGGAGGCTGCACTCAGGGCAGTGCGTCAGCGGATCGCGGATCTAAATGCGGAATACGAGCCGCTAGCCTTGGAGGCCAACACCTTGCGGCAGCAGCAGCGACAACACACGCTGGTGTATGAAGTAGTGACGGGTGCCGAGCGACGGCTGGCGGTGGGCGACATCATCGGCTATCACTATCCCAACCGGTTAACCTTGGGCGGACGCACGCGCTTGTTCTTCGCGCATATCGGATCGTTCTTGAGCGGTTACCCACGCGAGGCCAACACCGAGGGCGGTATCTTCCCCGCCATCTTCGGCACCTTCGTGATGACACTGATCATGAGCATCGCCGTAATGCCTTTCGGCGTGATGGCGGCCATCTATCTGCGTGAGTATGCCAAGCAGGGCCCCTTTGTCCGCTCGGTCCGCATTGCGATCAACAACTTGGCCGGCGTGCCTTCGATCGTATTCGGCATTTTCGGTCTCGGCTTCTTTGTCTATTTCGTCGGCGGCAGCATCGATCAGCTCTTCTTTAGTCGGGCCTTGCCGACGCCAACCTTTGGCACGGGCGGCATTCTTTGGGCGGCCTTGACACTGGCACTGATGACCGTGCCAGTAGTCATTGTAGCCACGGAAGAAGCTTTGGCAGCGGTTTCCCGCGGCGTACGGGAAGGCTCGCTCGCTTGCGGCGCATCGAAGTGGCAAACGATTCAGCACTTGGTGCTCCCCGCTGCCGCACCCGGCATTTTGACCGGATTGGTGCTGGCGATGGCGCGCGGTGCCGGCGAGGTGGCACCGCTGATGCTGGTGGGAGTTGTGGCGCTGGCCCCTAATCTCCCAATCGACAGCCTGTTCCCCTTCATCCACCTCGAACGCAAGTTTATGCATCTTGGTTTTCACATTTATGATTTGGGTTTTCAGTCGCCCGACTCTGAGGCCGCCAAGCCGATGGTGTTTGCGACGACGCTAGTCTTAATTCTGCTCGTGGTGGTGCTGAATTTGACCGCGATCCTGGTGCGGAATCATCTCCGCAAGAAATACGCCGCAGGAACGTTTTAAGGAGATACGAATATGAACGCAGTACTTGAATCTGAGACCAAGGAGAACACCGCGACACGGCAACGGCGCCTAGAGGTCGGGAATCGCACCCAACCGAAAACCGATGAGGCGGTAAACGCCAGCCATATCAGCATACAAAACTATGGCTTCTTCTATGGGGCCACGCAGGTCTTGTTCGATTTGAACATGGATATTCCCGAGCGCCGTGTGACCGCGATGATTGGTCCATCCGGTTGCGGAAAATCCACTCTGTTACGCAATATCAACCGGATGAATGACCTGATTCCGGGCATTCGCCATAGCGGTGATATCCTCATTGAGGGCATGAGCATTTATGATCCCTATCTCGAGGTCATCTCGCTGCGCAAGCGCATCGGCATGGTGTTCCAGAAGTCGAATCCATTCCCAAAATCGATTTACGAAAACATTGTGTACAGCCTGCGCGTGGCGGGCCGAAACAAGAAAACGGAACTGGACGAAACAGTAGAGACCTCGCTGAAAGCGGCAGCGCTTTGGGACGAAGTGAAGGATCGATTGCACGAAAGTGCATTCAGCTTGTCTGGCGGCCAAATGCAGCGACTTTGTATTGCCCGAGCGATCGCCAATCGTCCCGAGATCCTATTGATGGATGAACCCTGCTCCGCACTGGACCCCATTGCCACTGGCAAAATCGAGGATTTGATCGAAGAGTTGAAGAAGGAATATACGATCATCATCGTAACCCACAACATGCAGCAAGCGGCGCGCGTGTCGGATCGTACGGCCTTTCTGTATATGGGGAAATTAATCGAATATGCAGATACCGAAACGATCTTCATGAACCCGCGTGAACAACAGACTGAAGCCTATGTATCGGGTCAGTTTGGTTAATCGAGATGATCTGAATTGATGAGGCGCAAATGACTATACATTACCGAAACGAAGTCCATTCCCTGAAAGAAAAACTCGTGGCGCTGAGCGGTCAAGTAGAGGATCAGCTTCAGCGGGCGGTTGAATCAATACGACATCGTGACGTCAAAATCGCCACCTCCGTGTTGGACAGCGATCACGCAATCGATTTAGCCGAGGTCGATCTGGAGGAGGAATGCCTCAAGATTTTGGCGTTACATCAACCGGTCGCGCACGACCTGCGTTTTATTGTTGCCGTGCTAAAGATCAACAATGACCTAGAACGCATCGGCGACTTGGCGGTCAACATTGCTGAACGCGCCATCTTCCTTGCCAGCCAAGTTATGCCGGGAACCGATTACGATTTTTCCCTGATGGCTGCGAAGACCCTGAACATGTTGAGGGAAAGCCTCGATGCCCTACTGAGCGAGGATATGGAAATTGCGGCGAAGGTCCGTGATGCGGACAATGAGGTCGATGAAGATCACCGCAATATGTACCAGCAAATCAAAAATAGTATTCGTCAGTCACCCGAGCATTTGGATCCGCTGATCAATCTGCTATCGATCTCGCGTAATTTGGAACGCATTGCCGATCACGCCACCAACATCGCCGAGGATGTCATCTACTTGTATACTGGAGAGATCGTGCGCCATCGCTTCGCCTCGGGCCAGATTAGCCCCAAGTGAGTCTCTTAAAGGCAGGTCGCAAGACTTGCTAAATGTCAGCTTGCCGATTCGAAGGCATTTTTGCGGCGGTAGA
>SLCI01000009.1 GCA_007125875.1 Kiritimatiellia bacterium
AGAGGCAGCCGATCTATTCGAATAACGGCACACATAAACCCAAATCCTTTGATAAAATCCTTACGACGCTGAAAGGTCCGGTCGGCGTGTTCTGCATCGATGATGATGACGCAACCGAGCTGATCCGCCAACTGTTGCAGGAAGGGATCTCGGTACCCGAACAAGTGGCCGTCGTTGGCGTCAATAACGACCCGCTCGTTTGCCCGTTTGCACGCGTACCCATCTCAAGCATTGACCCGGACTTCGAGGCAATCGGCTACCGGGCCGCACAGTTACTGAATCGCATGATGCGGGGCGAAAAAGTCGAACCGAAGACCTACTGCGTTCAACCCAAAGGGATTGTGGTCCGGCGCAGCTCGGATATCCGAGCCGTGGAGGATGTACAGGTGGCTAAAGCTATCCGTTTTATCTGGGATCATTCCACCCAATGGCGTTCGATCAATCATATTGCCGAGCATGTAGGTCTCGCGACGCGCACGCTGCAGTGGCGATTCAAAAAGGTTATGGGCTACTCGCTCCAGGACGAAATGATTCGATCGCGGATCGACCGGATCAAGGAAGAACTGATCCAGACCGACAAACCCATCCGGCAAATCGCCGATGAGATGGAATTTTCATCGGTCCAATACCTGATCCGTTTATTCAGCAAACAAGCCGGAACTTCCCCGCTCAAATTCCGGCGCGAACACAAGCGAATCACGGATTGACACGGGGCGGCCGCCCAGCCCGAACCTGCATAATACCATAAAAAAAGTTATAAATTTACGTTGACGGCCATCTGGCAGTCTCCTATTCTCTCAGCATGGTGTGTAAATCGTTGATTCACCTGAATCAGCTTTTTTGAGCAAGCATGCAGAAGGAAAAGGAGACTCGAATGAAGACACGATGGACGAAACAGCGAATGTTGGCTGGAACACTGGGTTTGTTGATAGCGGCTCCCTTTGCGGCGGAGGTGGCTTCGGGGCAAGCCGATTTCTATTACACGGATGCGGGCTCCAACAAGCGCGTCACAACGACAGATAATTGGTCAACGAGCCCCACTGAGATCATCCAACCAGCAGCGGAGCCTGGCGCACTCGACAATTTATTTTTTAATATGGATGGCGTCAATTCCAGCAATCCCCACTTGGCTGCGGGGAATCGCGCTTTTAACTCCGTCAACTTCCGTAGCAGTGGCACGGTGCAATTCGATGCTGCGGGATTCACAAGCGAAAATGATCGTTTTCTGCTCGTCGGCTCTGGGGGGTTTAACGTGTTGAGCGGTGCGGGTCCGGTTACGGTTGGCACATCGGGCAATAATGCCCAGCGCATTCTAACGCGATTTACCTCACTCAATAGCAGCCTCGTGAATGAATCTGACAGCCTACTGACATTCAATCGCAATGTCATCGGGTTCCACGACGAAAATGAAACAGGAACGTTGACGATCAGTGGATCTGGCTCGGGAGGCATTCTGTTTAATGCGAACGTCAACGACAGAAATGCAGACACCAATCTCTCTGTCATCATCAACCGGACGGGAGCCAATGCGGGTGACGTTACGTTTGCTGGCAATGCGCGCTATACTGGATCCACCACAATTCAGTCGGGAGGACTGATCGTGAATGCAGATCTCGAGAGCTCTGGGGTAACCGTGCAAGATGGTGGACGAATTGGCGGGGAAGGAACAGTATTCAATGACCTTCACTTTGAGGAAGGTGCCCAATTTGATTTTTCGACCAGCTTGACGCTGAACGTGAACGGCACCGTCACCTTTGACGGATTCGGCATTGCCAACGTGGTGGCCGATTGGGCGAGCCTTGATCTAAATACTCCCTACACCTTGATTGACGGAGATATTAACGTTGCAAATTTAGCGAATCTCGGCAGTGGCGCCGCAGCTGAAGTTGGTAATGGTCGCAGCGCTTACTTTGAGGAAGACAGCTTAAACATGACGGTCATTCCTGAGCCGAATACGCTCGGGCTAATCGGCTTAGCATTAGGCATGGGCGCCCTAGCCCGTCGTCGATTGATCGCATGAAACTGACATTCGTCTCCTGACTTGCAACCTCCGTCCAGCAATCTGCTGGGCGGAGGTTTTTTTATAAACTCGTTAAAGTCACGGGTGGATGATGAAACATCAGAAATGGAAAATGGTTACGCCTGCAACCCTCGTCAGCCTAGCTGGACTTTTCCAAGCGCAAGCAACGAAACCGGATCAAGCAAGCGAGCAGTTACTTGATTCATTCCGCATCGACACAACGCGTTCACAAATCGATTTCGCGATTAATCATCTTGAATTTATGACCGTGCGTGGTGCTTTCAATGAATATGATGCTATGCTGCATATGGCGGGCACCGATTGGACAACACTTGAACTGCAAGCGACTATCGCGGCGGTGAGTATATATACGGGCCGAGGGATTCTCGATGACAATCTGCGCAGCGTCGATTTTTTTGACGTCGATACATATCCCGAAATCACATTTGTTAGCCATAGCATCGCACCGCACGGGAAAGATTATCGAGTGTCCGGGCACCTCACGATGAAGGGTATCACGGAAGAGGTAATCCTTGCCCTTACCATTCTTGATACCTTAACCGATCAACGCGGCTATACTGGTATGCGCTTTCGGCTGAGCGGTGAACTAAATCGCCAGATCTTTGGTGTTAGTCAGGGCGGCATGCCCGATCGCCTGATCAACGATATTGTGCAATTGGAAATTCAGGTTGAGGCAATGCGACAGGACTAAAGAATTCAGCATACATCGTTCGACGAGGAGCAGTCAGCGGGCACACGCCGATTAAATGGATTTGGAGGGCGGAGCTCCGCGACGCCGAGATATTGCATGGATCACGAATAGCCCTTGGGCTAGCCACGGGCTCGCAACTCTCGACCCTCCCGAATCATTCGCCCTTGTCTCATTTTCGTTAACTACCGGCCGGCATTTTCGGTCTCAGCTCGGATCCGTCCGTCTTGTTGATGGGATACAAGGCGTCGCGGCGTTCCAACGCACCGATCAATCCCTGCATCATCTCCCGCAGTTTCTCCAGCTGATCAGACGCTAGGTTATGTTGCTCGGCGGGATCCTCCGCTAAGTTGAAAAGTTCATATCGTTGCGGCATGGCCTCAGTGGGCACATAGTGATAGATCACTTTCCAGTCACCATCACGCCAACTGCTCCAGTAATCGCTGCGATGCGGGCCATGCGGATAATGCATCAGAAACTGTTCTGGTCGGCTGGGATCGCCTCGACCGCTGAACAACGTGTCTAACAGATATCCTTCCACGACGTGATCGTCCGGCCATGCCACGTTAGCGAGATTGAGCAGGGTTGGGAAGATATCCTCAATTGATGCGACTTGCTGTTGAATAGCACCGGCGGCAATGGGCAACCGTTGCTGCATCGGATTGTCAGTATCCGGCTGAGCCCAGGCAGCAATGAACGCGGTGCGCATGCCACCTTCGTAATGAGAGCCTTTCATTCCCCGTAGCGGCGCGGAGGCCGCGACGTCATGCGCTCCGCCAATCGGTGCGTCCGACCCGTTGTCACCCAGAAAAATCAGCAAGGTGTTCTCGGATACCCCCAGTTTTTCAAGGTGATCGAGCGTGTCGCCCAGCGACTTGTCCATCCCCTCAATCAGTGTGGCGAACGCCTGCACATCCTCGCTCTTGCCGGAGTCGACATAATGCGCCGCGAAACGGGGATCACTTTCGAAGGGGTCGTGGACGGCATAATGCGAAAAGTGCAGAAAGAAGGGCCGTTCCGCCTCTACCGCCTCCGTTATCTGCTTTTTCGCTTCCAGCGTAAGCGCCTCGGTAAGCCAGATGTCCATATCGTGATAGTGCTCCAGATCGGGAACCGGCGCGGGCCAACCGCCCGAAATCGCGCCAAACCGATCCTCACCGCGGTAACTGCCCGGCATGCCGTAAGCGGTACCGGCAATGTTGACATCGAAGCCAAGATTCGCCGGATCCGCTCCCTCTGAGCCCAGCGGCCCCAAGTGACCCTTACCAATATGGATGGTGCGATACCCCTGTTCACGCAGCAGGCCCTGTAAGGATACATCATCGCTCTTCATGCCGAGCCAGTTCCATTCCGACGGGCCTTGTGGTCCGGCGTTGTTCTGATCAAACCGGATCCAGTTGGTGGTGCGATGAAAGGCGGGGTTTTGTCCGGTCAACAGGGAAACACGTGACGGCGAGCAGACGCTCATGGCGTAGAAGTTATTGAACCGTATGCCAATTTCCGCCAAACGCTCCATGTTGGGTGTGCGATAGAAATCATTCAACGGGTACCGCTTCGGTTGCCCTTCCCGATCGGTCAAAAACGGCACGGAGGTATCCATCACCCCCATGTCATCGATGAAGAACAGAATGATATTAGGCTTCTGCACATCGGCTTCACCCCAGGACGGAAACAAGGTGAATAGAAAGCAAGCCAGAACGGCTCTACGCAGTATCCGCTGAATCACGACATAGCTCCCCTTCCGTTCCGACGACGCCTAGACAGAGGCCACCTCTTCGTGCATGGCACCAGCCGAATCGGCTGGTTCGATTTCATTTCCGGCCAGATCAAACCATTTGGAGGCGTTCGCCGCCAGCCCGACCGTTCGTTTCTCGCCTGCACCGTCAGAAATCACGGTGGTTTGCGGATCGTTGGAGTTATTGATGACGATATATTTACCGGTCTCTGGATAGCTCGCGATCTCGGTATGAATGTTATCGGCATACCAGCGCGTCTCCATCTCCTCTTCCCGACCCGCCGCATACCAGATGACCCGCTGCAACAATCGATTCTGTTCCGGTCCCAATTGGAAGCCAGCCAGATACACCCCCCTGCCCTGCCCAAAATCATTCGCCGCAATGGTGACGTTATGGTCTGCGTCCTTCGCAACAATCTGAGTGGACTCGAGACAGGGATAAACGCCTTGCACGTGCTTGCCAAGTGCTGGAGCGCCATTGACGAAATCGGACGCCACAAAATGTCCCTCGACCAGATCAGTTGGAATGACTTTCTTGGTATCATTCGAGAGGCCGATTTCTTTTTGCACACCGAGCACATCCCAGAGTTGATAATAGGCACCGCCGTTTTCGTGCGCGGTGGGATCAAGCACTCCGACCAAGCCACCGCCACCATCGACGAATTCGCGGATCGCCGCGACGACTTTGGGATCAGCCCAATTGGACCCTCCGCTCCAAGCGGTGCCGGCCAAACCGAGATTGATAATCACGCCGATGTCCTTCGGGATACCGTTGCGCACATCATCAAAATTGAGCCACTCCAAATCGAACGGCTGCCCTGACAGCGACTCTGTGATGCCGCCTTCCGGCCAAGTCTGATCAAATCCCCAGGAGCGATGCACGCCCCACGCATTCAGGATGCCTACTTTAAACGGCGCATTTTCCACCGGCGTGAAGTTCGTGTGCTCACAAATGCCGTAGAACTCTTTGGTTTGATATTCGAGATAGTCAATGAAGTCCGGATACTTGATGGCGAGATCCAGATAGCCACCATAGCCGATCCGGTGCACCAATTTGCGCAGCATCGCGCGTCGAATCCACATCCAATACTTTTTGCAATCCGCAACGGGATCGCCTCCCTCCGAAAAGGTGGGGCGATCCAGCAGATCGACGGGGAAGAAGTAGGGATAGAGTCGCAGCTCTTTGACGAGATCACCAGGCACATCGGCAATACGGCGCACTTCGCGACCATTGATGCAGGGGCCGATAATTCCGTCATAACCGATCTGCTGGAAGGCCGGTCGATAAGGCTCCGTACCAATCCAGTGATCGCAGTAGAACAGCACCGCCTTTTTCCCTGCGTCATGAACTTGTTTCACACATTGGCTGGCCCATTCGACCATGAACTCATGGATAAACTCGATCCAGTCGAGATACGCTCGGCTTGGGACGCGATCGGTGGAATTGAAATAGCCGTCCTCCACGATGTCGTTGGGACGCAACCGATACCCTTTCTTTTCCTCGAACTCGTCCAGCGCCTGAGCCGACATACAATCGAGATAGCCGTACCAATCCTGATACAGCGTGCGATGTTGTGGATCGGTGATAATGGGAAACTGATAGGCCATCGAGGTAAAGCGAACGAAATCGGTGTCCGGATGCGTCTCAAGCCACTTGTCGAGAAACTTAGCGATGTGTTCGCGGGTCGCCTTTTTGCGCGGATCAATACCTGATTGGTGCGGCTTATCACCCCAATTATTGGTGAGATGGTTGTACATCGAGGTCGTCTCCCAAATCTGGTAGACGAGAAAATTGACGCTGTAGACATTCCATTTGGCACAGTTGCGGACCGTAACAATGCCGTCGGCATAATCCCAGTCCGTGGTTGGCACCACGTCGCCGGTGGTACGATTGACGACTTCCCAGTATTTTTTGCAATCGTTGATTTCATCGATCCGATACTGCTCCGGCGAATAGCGCGCCAGAATATCAATTCGCATGGTTGTATCGCGTGCGGTCTGCGGCGTGGAAAAGAGATACTTCTGCTGATTGTCTTCAGGATGCGCCTGATTCCATTCCTGATCAGCTCGGATCAGGCACAAGGTGGAGTAGATGTCGTAGCCGAGGCTTGTAATCGAATCTGATAACACGGTGCCGTCTGAATCGCGAAATGCGTCTGCACCCCATCGCTTGGCTAAGTCCAACACGACGTCGTCCATGCCCGCCTGTGCCGGCAACGTAAATCCGCCCTTTTTGTGGGTTTGTTCTGCATTCATACTATTCCTTCTCCTTTAAGATCAGCGTTTCGACGGCTCCGATGGCCACCGTTCCCTTAATTTCCTTCGCTGTCGTCAACTCACACCATTTGCGATCGGGCAGCGTGACGTTGACGGGTTCATAGTTGTGGTTCAACACAAAGAGATAACGCTGGCCATCCTGCTCGCGGATAACCGCTTCGACGCCGTCCGGCGTTTCGCACACGGGCGCAACGCCCTGCTCCGCGCACACTTGCTTCAAGAACGGGCGCAGAAAATCGTGCGCGGGCAGCGTAGCCACATAGTAGGCACGCCCTTCGCCCACGGTATTGACCGTGACCGCCGGTCGCCCCTTGAAATAATCGTCACCGTAGACAGCCAGCGGCTTGGCGCCTTTTAATTGCACGATGTCACACCACAATGAGGTCTCATACTCGCCCGACAAACCACCAAAACCATTTTTCATAATCAGGCTATTTCGCACATAAGGCTTCATCGCCTCGAACTCCTCCACCTTCAAACCGAGCAGATCGCTCAAGGGGCCGGGATAGCCGCCACTAAAGACTTCGTCGAATTCATTCACGACGCCGCTAAAGAAGGTGGTGACAAAGATGCCGCCCGCAGCAACAAAGCGCTCGATGGCTTCCTTAAAGCCGGGCTTAATCATGTAGAGCAACGGGGCAATGATGACTTTATACTGGCTAAAATCGCGATCGACGGGAATCACATCGGTGGTGATATTTTCTTCAAACAAGGCGTAGTGATACGCCTTCAGATTTTGCAGATAATCGAGCAACGCGGTCGGACCGGGCGTGAATTCCACCGTCCACCAATTATTGTAGTCGAGCACGATCGCGACGTCGGCCTGAACGCGACTTCCCATGATCTCTTTGTAGCTCGGCAATTCCTGCCCAAACTCCACCATCTCGCGATATACACGTGAGTCTTCTCCGATATGCGGTACCATCGCCGAGTGGAATTTCTCGGACCCGTGCACCGAGGCCCGCCACTGGAAAAACAAGAAGCCGTCGGAACCATGCGCCAGCCCCTGGTGACTCCACAGCCGCATCACACCGGGCTTCTTGTTCACATTGGCCAGTCGCCAGTTCACTTGGCTAGGCGCCTGTTCCAACAGCACGAAAGGCTGGTCCTTCAAACCGCGCATGATATCGTGACTGAGCGCGGCCTCACCTGGGTGGTTGGTAATTTTGGGGTCTGGGAAAGAGCTAACCGAAACGAAATCCACCAGCTCCGCCCACTGGAAATAGTCGAGCGTCTTGAATTCGTACAACAAGTTGGTGGTAATCGGGATGTCCGGCGTAATCTCGCGCAGGATATCAATTTCGGCCTTGGCTACCTCCATGTAGCATTCGTTCGTGAATCGTTTCCAGTCGAGCAACAAACTGGTATTCACCTGATGCGCCGTACGCATGGGGGGCATCAGCTCATCCCATTCATAGACGTTGTTGCCCCAAAAATGCAGGCCCCAGGCTTTATTCATTTTTTCGCACGTGCCAAACCGCGCTTTGCACCATTCTCTGAACTTACGAGTGGTGATATCGCTGTAGTCGTAGTTGACCTGATGGGACAACTCATTGTTTACATGCCACATACATAGCGCGGGATGATCTTTATAGCGCTCGGCAATTTTTCGCACCAACACAGCACTCAGGTCGCGATACTTCGGGCTATTGGGATTAAAGGTTTGACGGGAGCCGTGATGGAATGACAGGCCCTTCTCATCGATCGGCAGGATCTCGGGATATTTCTTGGCCACCCACGCCGGTGTCGACGCCGTGGCCGTGCCCAGATCCGCACCAATGCCGCTCGACGCCAAGGTATCCATGAGTTCATCGAGCCACTCAAAGGTCCAAGTGTCTTCATTCGGCTGAAGTTGCGCCCAACTGAAGACATTGATGGTAACGAGGTTTACGCCCGCCTTTTTCATCAGGCGCATGTCCTCAACCATTACCTCGCGCGGGAAATGCTCCGGGGTGTAGTCCCCGCCGAAGTACACGTCTGAAAAAATCGCTTTTTTCATGGCAGATTGGCTTTTCCGCGCATAGCTTCCAGTTTGCGCCGATTCTCTTCCGCCTTCTCTCTCGTCAACGGATAGAATTGCAACAGAATAAAGCAAAGGATCGCGGGACCAGCGGCGCCCAGACACATGGCCACACGCATATTGAAATAGGTTTCAGGCAATTGACTTTCCGCGCCGGGATCAAAGCCGATTGCATTTAAAAAGACGCCGATCATGACGAAGCTGATGGCGAAAGACGCCTTCATCGTCCATCCATAGATGGCCCCGAACATGCCTTCACGCCGGTGGCCATTCTTGATTTCATCGTCATCGCAGACGTCGGCAATAAGTGATTGCCCGAGTACCCCGACGCCGATCCAGAACATGCCGCCTGTTAGCGGATCGAGCCAGATCAGCGACTGAAAGATCGCGGCCAACGAGGAGCCCGCCGCTTCGAGACTTCCCCAGCCTAACGTGGTGTCGAAACGACCCGGTCGATAAACAAACCAACGCACCACGGCGTTGAGGACCATCATCCCGTAAATCACCATGAAGCCGTGGATCTTCGTCATCTTGCCTGTCACCCATACGATCACCGGAATACCCAGAATACCGACTACGGCATAGCCTATCGTGACGAATAGTTTCCATTGGGTGCCGAGCGCCACATCTCCGTCGGATAGATAGAAGATCAGCAAATACCAGTCCATGTTACTGGCAAAGATGCCGGCGATGATCGTGAACACGGCCAGGACGCAGAGAATAGCGAACGCCCGGTTCCGTAAGGTGAGCCGGGCGGATTGCCAGAAAGGATCGCGCTGTCCGCGCTGCTCTTTGACATTGAGATAATAGTTCCGCTCCTTGCCGAAAAAGGCCGGCAACATGCCAAACAGCGTCATGCCGAGACCACCGTATAGGGCGGCGGCGAAGCGAATGCCTTCCATCCGCTCCTCGGTCGTAAGCTCCACGGATTCTGTGTAGCCGTAGCGCCAGGCGATAAAGACGGCCGATAAGGGAATCAGTGCCATATAGGTCATTTCGCCCAGCCGATTCCAAAACGTGACGTACCCCTGCACCGAGGTGCGCTCGTCATAATCCGGAGTCATTTCATACGTCAACGCAATGAAAGGAACCGAGAAAATGGTGTAGGAGGTATAAAACAGCAGGCTGGTGACCAGAAACCACGCCAGCTTGCCCGCATCACTCCAATGCATCGGGATCATCCAGATGGACGCAAACGTGATACCCATTAGGACTGCGCCGATCAGAATGAAAGGACGCCGCCGCCCATACTTGGACTTAAAGTTGTCGGACAAATTGCCCATGATCGGATCGGTGATCGCGTCCCACAGCAGCGGAATAGCCAATACGATACCAACCCAAAAAGCGTTGATACCAAGAATCATATTGAGCACGCCCTGCCCCGTGGTGCGCACGCTCTGATTACCGAGAGAAACGGTCAGCCCCCCGGTCCCAACCGAGAACTTCTCTCGAAACGCGAGCTTCCCGCTAGCACCAAAAGAACCAGTCGCTTCAGTATTCGAATCTTCCGTTTTGTTTGTCATCTGACTCTCTCCTGATCCTGAAATTACCGCCACACACCATGCAGGCACTGGAAACCGCCTAGCACTCCAATCAATCGCTGCCTATCGCTCTCCTCGCTGCTCGTATATCGTTCGACCACTTTCAGCGAAGGCGCGAATCAGCGCCTCTTTCGGCTTATCCGCCACATCGAACAAGCCGATATCGAAATTCTCGCCATCAAAGCGGCCTGCCACACTTTGATCGCGCCACTGGAACCAGTGCACTCCAACAACCTGAGGATGTTTCACGGCGGCGTTCATATAATGACGCAGAAGCCGCGCCTGCTGGATACCGTCCTGCGCACTACGCAAACCACCGCCAAGGTTGTTGCCTGTCACATTGGCAAAATGGAATTCGGCGATCAGCACAGGCTTATCCGTTGCGCCATAGCGCCCCGGAGCGGGATCGTAGGAATAGATGTTGGCACTGATGACATCGGCATGACGCGCGAGCGACTCGAGCACTTCCGGCGGTGACGCATTCATACGACAACCCATATATAAATGATTGCCGGAGAAGGCATCCAGCTCCTCGCGGATCATGCCGAAAAATTCATCAGCAAAGTAGACCGCTAGTGCGGCACAGTCCGCGGGATCGGCACTCGTGAACACTGCAGGATCCGTGATGGTCTGCAGGTCGTCCCAACTCGACAGGGTTAACCCCCAAGCGGCATTAAAGGAGTCCAGTGTCGGATAGTTTGACTCCAACCAATCTTGGAATGCTCGGCGAACCGGAGTGCGCGGCTGATGATGCCCCATGATCGCCGCCACCAGCTGACGCGCATCGTTGTGCCAGTGTAACTCATTGTCGACGAAGACGCCGAGACACCACGGATCTTCTCGGAAATCAACGGGATAGTCTTCCAATGCCTCACGGATGTACAGGCGGGTATTGGGATGAAAAGGGTCCGGCAGCTTGGTTGCGGCCTCATCATAATCATAATGAATCATCGCGACGTAAGGGATCGTCCGCTCTTTGCGTAGCGATACATCCGACCACGCGCCAATCGTATTTAAGTTGGCAGATTGCATGCGTTGCAAATCGCTAGCTACCTGCTTGGCCTGCCAGTCTTCGCCATACTTGCGAAAGAGATTTGCGCCCGTGTAGTCGTAATGAGGGACGTCGGGAATCTCGACAAAGTTTTCCTCTACGGCAATTCCGACATGAAATGCGCCGAAGACTGGATCATCGTCTGATGGCAAATTATGGAAAATACCATGATCACGCTCAGTAGGTGTTTGCCCCGCATAATCTACTCCAACACAATTCATACCGAACGACCAAAACAAGCTGCCTTCGGGATCGACAAACCACCAACGTCCTTCAACCTGCTCCGTACGAAAGAATCCCGTCGCCTCCAGTTGAGGTCCGGAAGCCCAGCCACCATATTGATTCCAATCTTCCGCCTGCGGCCACTCGGCCACGAGTTCGGCCTCGGCATCTACGGCCTCTGTGAGGTCGGCATCGCTAAATACTTTTCCGGGCCATGTGACTTGCATGTACTGCCCATACGGATCAATCAGCGGCAAGCGATTCGCCCATTCCGGTCGGACTTTTCTAAGCGGAAACATAGCGCCCAGCTCAACCTCCACGGGTGCACTCGAGCGCCCGTTAATAACCAACTCGCGGGCTTGGGCAGGATCGAATGTGTGCCAGTGCCGGAAATAGCGATCAGGGCGTCCCGACATGCGCAGGAACACCGGATGCGTTGTGGCATAGTCCGACAATCGTTGCAGCGCAATGCCGAGCGGGATCGATTCGCCGGGCTCGACAATGGTTCGCCCTAGAGCCGAATTGGACCAGTCGGTGGCTTCCGGGTTACGTAATTTAAGATCAAAAATCACATCGCTGGGGCCGCGATTATGCAACATTAAGCCGAGTAGCTGCACAGCACTCAAATCCCAGAAGGGTTCGTCGGTCGGCTGCAGGTGAATCCGGAACGATTCATTTCCGCGCCCGGTGAACCCATCCACTTGTGCCTGCAGATCAATCCCATGGGCTTGTGCCACCGTGTACTCAAAGCGGGGATCAGCTGCAGTCGGTTCATCGCGCCACATTGATTCCAGCACCTCCAATAACGGCTTCGATGGGTCCATTGCTATCTCATACATCTGTTCCGATAGGATTCGGGTAACCTCAGTGATCTCCGAGTAGGGTGTGTCTGTGACATCCACAAAGCCGATCTGATAATTCTCGCCCGGACGACCGGCCGCAGACTGATCGGGAAAGGCGAACCAATGGGTGCCGACAATATTCGGATGCTGCAGCGATGAAACCACATAGGCGATGTAAGCCCGGCTTCGTTGCAATTGATCTCCTACCGGCATCAAGCCGACACCGGGCACGCCACGATCCGGCGCTGCAAAATGAAATTCCGTCTCCAGAACGGGAATGTCTGCACCCCGCGGTAATTGCGATCCAGCCAACGGTTGATAGGTATTGAAGCTGATCACGTCGAGATAACGAATCGACTCTTCATAAGCTTCGATATCGCCTTTATGCTGGCGCGATCCGAGATACAGCGTGTTCGGTAGCACCTCGCGCATGGCGTCCCGAGCAATGCGGTAATAGGTACCGGCAATCAGACGTTTGAGGTCCGAGACATCACTCTCGAAGGCTTCATTGCCATGCTCTGGAATCTCCCTGATCGCATCAAACGATTCAAACGATGCCTCCCAAGCTGTGTTCAGGCTCTGGACGTCACCGTACTTTTCTTGCAGCCATTCCAATAAGGCCTTTCGAGCAGGCTGCCAGTCAGGGCGCGCAAAGGTGTTATGCACGAAGGGCTCCGTCCAATCGATTTCATTGTCGATAAAGACGCCCACACACCAAGGATCATCCCCATCGGGCATAATGCGCTGCAGCCCGGTCATCAAACGTTCTTTGAAGTCGGGTGCAAAGGGATCAGAAATGCCGTACCCCAGCGGTGACCAATGTCCACCTGCATGCAAAATAGCCGTGTAGGGCGTACGCCGATCCGTCATCAGCTCATCGTCCGACCAGGCGCCGAGCGTATTCATGCCCCACTGTCGCAACCGACGGTGTAAGCGATCGCGCGCGGGTTCCCGCCAGTCCGCCCCAAATGTCCGGACGAGATTAGCGACCATAAAGTGCGCCTGATCATCTTCTACCACACCGATCATTCGCTGATCATCGGGATTCGGCAACCACTCAAACAAATCGGCTCGTCCAGGGATCGGTGTACGCTGCCCAAATCCGACACTATTGGCACCATGCGAGAAGAACAGACGCCCCTCCGGATCCACCAGCCACCAGCGATCGTCGACCTTCTCTGTACGAAAGAATCCCGTCGCTTCCAGTTGTGGTCCCTCAGCCCAGCCGCCAAACTGGTTAAAGGCCAGTGGCCCCTCATCCTGCTTGAGCGTAATCAACTCCTCTTCATGGCGCTGCTGTAATTCTTCCGTTGCATGCACTTTGCCTTCCCAATTCACCTGCCGGACTTGGCCAAATTTATCCAGAAACGGCAGTTCCATGCGCTCCACATTCGCTTCTACGCCATACGGATACGCCAGACTGACCACGATGTCCTCCAGCTTGAGATCCGCTGCAGTGGATTGAATCACCAGCCGGCACGCAATCACATTGGCCGGATCAAAAGCTCGCCAGTGCGCGCGGTG
>SLCI01000096.1 GCA_007125875.1 Kiritimatiellia bacterium
CAACAACAATGATGGATCGGGTATCCGATACGTGTCAGTCGAAGCAGACGGTGATGGCGGAGATGCCCTTCTTGAACTGAATAACATCATCGCGAATGGAAACGAAGGACACGGGATCTTCCGAATCATTGTAAGCGCCGAAGGCGATGGTGGCCATGCCGAAGCCCGGATCTTTAATTCACAGTTCAACAACAATGCGGGGTCGGGCATCAGAGAGATGTACGTTGAAGCCGAAGGTGATGGCGGCCATGCGCTGGCGACACTCAACAATGTGCAGGCCAGCCATAATGAAGGATACGGTATAGGGGTATTAGCCGAAACCTACGGCGATGGCGGTCATGCCTCTACCGAGCTACAAGATGTGGTGGCCAATAATAATGAGGGACATGGCTTTGATTTCATCGTGGCACAAACCCAGGGGTCCGATGCCAATGCCCACGTTGCCCTTAATAACGTAACCGCTAATGACAATGATGATTATGGCATTAATGAATTCGTGGTGCGCGCCCAGGGTACCGGAAGCGCAACGGTGGGGATGACGAACGTGACGATCAACGGCAATGAAAACGGAGGCATTGAAGAGCTCGAGGTGGTGGCACAAGGCGTTGGCAACGATGCCACGGTAACCATCGACAACCTGACCATGAACAACAATCAGGGCGACGGCCTCAGGGATGTTGATGTCGTAAGCGAAGACGGTTCGGCGTTCTTCACGTTGGTCAACAGCACGCTGACTGACAATGCCGGGCAAGCCTTGTCGGTTAACACCGAAGCGCAAGGCGCTGTTGGCGACGCTATCAATACCCTTACGAACGTGAATATGGTCGGGAGCGCGGGATACAGCGTTACCTCGACATCGGCTAACGGCTTGGAGCAAGACATCCTAATTGATGTGACCCCGTAACAATTGGTGATAAATTAAGCGCGGGGCGTCTTCCGATTTTGGGGACGCCCCGTTTGCTTTAATGGAGCGACCTGTAACGGGCATTGAAGACGGATGAACGTGAGAAAGAGCCTGAGAAGAAATTGCTTTTTAGGCGGTTGCCGATGAAGGGACGTTGTTGAGAACCGGAGGCAGGGCATCTGGGACGTTTTCGGACCGAAAATAGACAGACCTTCCCCGTCACGATGACTTCAGCCATTCGCGAACAAAACGGGTTCAGCTTCGTGGTCGGGCAACGGGTACATCTATGAAAGAAACGATCCTCGTTTCGTGGGCTCAGCGTGGACAGCTGAGTGGGTCACGCTGTGGAACCCGGCGCACTTTATCCCGGCGTACTTCATGAAGAGACTCGCCTAATTCAGCTCGAGTTCCCCGCGGAACAGCCAGATGTGACTACTCACGCTTGGTTCGAACGTGCTGTTAACGATTGCGATCTGTCCGCTGGGGTTGACGCCCAGCTTCCGCATCAATAGGCCTTGCTGGCTACCGTTTTGGCCAGTCTGATCCTCGCCGGTGCCGGGTACGACAATGGGCTGGGCAAATGAGGCGTCGCCGTCTGTCGAATACGTCAGTCCGAGTCCGCGTGAGCGGAGTCGACGGTCAGGTGCTAATTCCCAGAGCACATAAAGCCGGTTTTCGCCATCCACATCGATCTCGGGGAAATGCGCACTGTAAAACTCTGCGCTGTGATGGCCGGTGATCGCTTTCGGGGCGGCAAAGGATTCGGCATTTGTTGCTCGGTGCGTGTAAAATACATCGTATGACCGAAACATGCCGCGCGTGCTTTCCGCATACACAAGGTGCAGGACACCCTCGCCGCAGAATGCCAGATTCGGCGCGTCGGCATGTCCGCGACTCCGATGCACTTCTTGTGGCGAAGCAAACGATAAACCGCCATCGTGAGATACCGAGTAGTGAATATTAGCACGCGAGTATTCGCCAACGGCCCAGGCAAGATAGACCATATTCCCGCGAACAGCGAGCGTGGGGCTACGCGCTGGCATATCATTCTCATCACCCGCTACATGCTGGGGGCGGGTGAATGTCTCACCCGCGTCACTGGATCGGGTAAACCACAATGGGCCTTCATAGTCGGTCCATGCCGCATATAGATCGCCGTTTTCATCCATCACAAGGTCAAAGCTGCCATTGTCCCAGCGAGTTGAAGTCAGTCGTCCTTTGCCTGCACCCGCGATCGTCTTTGACAGGTTCATGGGGGCATCAAAGGTACGTCCGCCGTCCATGGAGCGGGCAAAGAAGATTTCCCCGCCATGGCTTCCGCCAGAGAACACAATGTCCTGCCAAAGAAGATAAATCTGATTCGCATCGCCATCATTGATCACGATTTTCGGTAGCCAAGAGAAGATTCCGGGGCTGCTCGACACATTTAGGGGCTCGCGCAGGCGTGGTTTGCCATCCGGTTCGAAAACTTGAAGGAGAATATCCATATTCGCTAGATCGGCCCAAGCTACCGCAATGACACCATTGTCATTGATGGACACAGTCGGATCGTCCACGAACAGAAATTCAGAATCGTTCATACGCCACGGCCCACGATAGGCATCGCCCGAATCTATCACCATGGGTTCTTCCCATCGAAAAATCGATGCAGAGGAAACGGGGTTATTTCTCGAGCAAGCTGTGAGTAGCGCAACAAATGCAAGCAGCATTGCTATTCGTCTCAGTATAATCCGAGCAAACATTGGGGGCGCCATTTTGAAACCTACCATTCGACTTCAACCGTGTTACGAGTGCCCTTCATTCCAGTCACAGATACCACAGAAATATGGTGCCGTCACTCGATCAGGCCGAATACCCGGTCTATATTTGAGGCTTCACCAACGCGGTTTTCCCCATCTGCCCTCAAATACTTGCTCCAATGGTGCGGCTGGATTAGACTGAGCGCATGCCTGCACCTGAATCTCAGCCCATCATGCTTTCTTCGTTTCCGCGTGCGATTTTGCATTTGGATGGCGACGCTTTCTTTACCTCTGTTGAACAGGCGATTCATCCGGAATTAAAGGGGCGGCCTGTGGTGACGGGCAAGGAGCGCGGGATTATTGCCTGCGCCAGCTACGAGGCCAAGGCCATCGGCATTAAGCGAGGTCTTGCGCTATGGGAAGCGGAGCAAAAATGCCGCGATTTAGTGGTGTTGCCGAGTGATTATGAGCTCTACAGCATCTATTCAAAACGCATGTTTGAGATCATGCGACGCTATACGCCGATGGTGGAGGAGCACTCCATCGATGAGGGATTTGCAGATTTAAGCGGTTTGCGTCGAGTTTTTCACGGTTCCTATCAGGAGATTGCCCGCGAGATTCAGCAGGCGATTCATGCCGAACTGGATATCGGCGTTTCGATTGGGCTGAGTCTTTCCAAAAGCTTGTGCAAGTTGGCTTCCAAATTTCGCAAGCCGCGCGGATTTACGGCCGTGCGGGGGCATCACCTGCATCTCTTTTTGCTTCGAATTCCGATCAGCGAGGTGTGGGGCTTCGGCCGCAACACCGTGCAGCTTTTGGAAAAGTACGACATCCGTACCGCCTGGGACTTCGTGCAGCGGCCGCTGAGCTGGGCAGACCAGCGACTGGGGAAAGTCGGGCGCGATATCTGGTACGAGCTGCGCGGTGAATCGGTGTATCCCGTCGATCCAGAAGAGAAGCAGGGGTACGCCACCATTAGTAAATGCAAGACGTTCACATCTCCTTCAGATGATCGGGATTTCGTTTATGCCAAGCTGATCCGCAACGTGGAGAATGCCTTTATTAAGCTGCGTCGACACAAATTGGCAGCGCGCACGATGGTGGTCGCGTTACGCGAAAAGGGATTTGGTCAGGACGGACTGGAGGCGCGACTAAACCGGCCGACCTCCGCCACGCACCAAGTCTTGCCGGTTGTTCGCGAGCTCTTTAATCAGTTATATCGTCCTGGCACGTCGTACCGCACAACGATGGTGGTGTTAGGGAAGTTACAGGAGGATCACGGAGTCCAGTACGAGCTGTTTGAAGACCCGGTGCGGATCGATGCGGCGATTCGTGTGGCACATGCGATGGACGAGGTCAACGAGCGGTTTGGAAAGCACAAGGTTCAGCTCGGCCCTACGTTGCAATTGCCGCTGCATCCGATCACACCGCGCGATCAACAGACGTGGCGTCAACAAGCATTGCTGAAAGGCGAAACGCCGCGCCGCCGTTTGGGTATTCCACGATTAGCTATTGAGGTATAGACATGCCGATTGAAACGCTTACCGCTGGTCATGATAACTATCTGTACCTCGTGCATAACCACGACGTCGCAGCTGTGATTGATGCGTGTTGTGCGGATACGGTGCTGCGTGCATTGGACGAACGCGATCTCACGCTAGGCTGGATCTTTATTACACATCACCATCACGACCATATTGCCGGCCTCCGCATACTGAAAGAGCAGACAGGGGCCGAGGTGATTGCCGCCGATGACCCGCGCATCCCCGCGATAGATCGACGGGTTACGGATCAAGAAATGGTCTCTACACCGGTCGGTGACTTCACCGTCTTGGCCACGCCGGGTCACGGGGATCGGGACATATCCTATCTTTGGAACGGCTCGGCATCGGAGTCGCCTGCGATATTTTGCGGGGACACATTGTTTGTCTCCGGCTGCGGACGCATTCTGGATGGGCGCGCGGAAGAATTGTGGGCATCACTGCGAAAGCTTGCCCAGCTCGATGATCCGACCCGAGTTTACTGCGGACACGAGTATACGGAAGACAATCTGCGATTTGCGGTGGCGCAATTTCCAGAGGATCAAGCCTATGCCGATCGCCTGGCAGCGGTGAAGAAGCAGCTTCAACGTGAAGGGGGCAGTGTCCCATCGAGCATTGCCATCGAGAAGCAGTGTAATCCTTTTCTGCGTTGCCGTGATCTGGCCGAATTCACTAAACTACGCCGCCAAAAGGATCATTTCTAAGGTCAACACTATGCGTATTCGTCCACTGGTTGCATCTCGATTTCACTCCGACGGCGGAGCAATGTTTGGATTAGTACCGAAGACCATCTGGTCTCGGCGTATTGCCCCCGATGAGCGGAATCGCATCCAACAAGCGGCCAATGTCATTTTAATTGAGTTAGCCGATGGGCGCAGAGGGATCATCGACACCGGTTGTGGTGAGCCCGCCGAGTTTGCGCAGAAAGAGCGCGACTTACACGGTCTTGATACCGATTGCTCGCTGCTTTCCGCGTTGCGCGACTGCGAGCTCGGTGCAGAGGACATCGATTTCGTTATCCTCACACATGCACATTGGGATCACGCCGGTGGAGCAGGGCGTACGACGGAAACTGGTGATCGCGTCCCCACTTTCCCTCACGCGAAACACTATATTCACGCATTGGAATGGTACGATGCCTGTTCGGGTGATCCATTGCTTTATAAGTCTTATCCGGAGGCCACGATTGCTCCGCTCCGACGGCTGCCTGAGGATCAGTTATGCCTGGTATCGGATGAACAGCCAGAGATCGTGCCCGGAATTAAGCTGCTGCGCAGCGGGGGACATACCCGCGGCCACAGCACGGTACTGTTGTCTGGCGCGGCGCTGGAACTCGATCATCCGCAAGCCGACGAACTCGGATCGATCGCATTCATGTTGTGTACGGGCGATGTATGCCCGACAAAACAACACTTTCCGCTGGTCTTCCAAACCGCCTATGACACGTATCCGCTAGAAACCCGAGACTGGAAGCTGCGCTGGTTGCCGCGCGTAATCGAAGAGCGTGGGCTGCTTCTTTTCGGTCATGATCCGACACTCTTTGGTGCGACACTGACATTGAATGAGAGAGGGCATCCGGCGATCGATAAGAGTATCAGAAGCGATTAAGCTGGCGCTTCTAGGAGGTGAAGATGGAAGGGAATGCTGTCGAGGGCGGGCAAGCTGCTGCCCGCGTGCGCTATGCCGCACCTGCTTGGACTTTACTTGCTGTTAATGTCATCCCCCTGGTCGGTGTGTTGCTGTGGGGATGGTCAGCCTTTCATGTGGTCGCATTGTATTGGCTCGAAAACATCATACTGGGCGTGATCAACGTTCTAAAGATCATCACCTGCTCACCTGATAGAGAAGCGGTATTCAAGCAACTCGCTAAGGTGAGTGCGGATCGTCATCTCGACCCGAGTGAGACAAACCTCAAGAGCATGCGAGCTAATGCCACGACTATCAATATCCTCGTAAATCATCTGCCCAAGCTGTTTCTGTTGCCGTTCTTCATTTTCCATTATGGCGGGTTCTGTTTCGTTCACGGCATTTTTGTCTACACCCTGTTGGGCTCAGGCTTCGGAGAATCGTCGAACGCGGATTTCTTGTCGGATATCAATGCACTCTTCACAACCGTTTTTTCAGGAGGTGGCTTGATTGCTGTGCTTGCGCTTGTGGGTAGTCATCTGTTTTCTTTTGCCTATCATTATATTGGCCAAGGTGAATATCGACGTACCAATGTAATCGACCTGATGAAGTCTCCCTATGCCCGCATCGCCGTGCTGCACATCGCCTTGATTGCGGGAGCATTCGCTATCGTTCTCCTTGGACAACCTATTTTACTGCTGGTGATCCTCGTGATCGGCAAAACGGCATTGGACTGGAAGCTGCACACGCGCGCACATGAGAAAATGCTTTAAAGCGAAGGTCAGCTAATCCGCCAGGTCTTCTGCGAGACGCCGCAGAATGACCAGTTATGCCGTTTCGGCTTCACGGATTTACCGTTGATCCGAACCTGCTTGAAGTCGTCATACAGCACAAAGTCCGCAAGGATGTCACCGTAACCGGTAGCGGTCATGTCCGTAGTGATTTCGAGTTCTTCATTTGCACTCACGGTTGCCTTGACCTGCATACGACTACGTTTCCCTTTTTGGTAATCAAAGCTGGTCCCGTCATCACTGGTGTACTCATACGTTGCTGTATGAGTAGGCGCGTTCCGCACAAAGACGTGAAACTCAACTCGTTTTCCATCATACGCATTATCGGTAGGCAGTGCGCCGGGCGTCATCGGAATGATGGCATCCTCCCGCACATAGAGCGGCGTCTGCTTCTCCGATGGTGTGACCTTCACATTCCGGCTCGTGGACAACCATGCGCCATCCAGCGCGGAGTACCACGCTGGGGAGCCGGGCAGCACAACAGATCGTTCTCGATTGTCCTCGGACAATAGCGGGGCCTGCATCAGCGCTGGTCCAACCAGAAATTGGTCATCAATGCGTCCCAACGGATTTTCGGCTCTATCCTCGAAGTCATAGAATAGGGGACGCAGGATGGCCTCGCCGCGTTCCTCTTGATGAACGAACAGGTTGTAGAGGTAAGGACGTAGTTTATAGCGGAGCTGGATATAATGCTTGAGTACATTTCTCGTGGCTGCCTTGAAGGCCCAAGGCTCTTGATCGCGCGTGCCGATCATGGAGTGATTCCGGCAGAACGGGAAGAGGAAACATGTTTTCATCCAATCCTGAATGAGTTGGTCGCTCGTGTCGCCAGCAAATCCACCAATATCCGGTCCATTAAAGGGCACACCGGATAGTGCCAGGTTCAAGCTCACGGCAATGCTATTGCGCAGGTAGTGGTAATTGGACATGTTGTCGCCGGTCCAGAGGGCGGCATACTTACTGATGCCGGTGTAACCTGAGCGACTCAACAAAAATGGGCGCTTGTTCGGATGTGCGGCAGTAAATCCATCGCGCGTGGCACGTGCCATGCCTAACGCATATTGATTGTGATACGTATAATGGCTGTCCTTGCCGCGATTAAAGCGCATGTCCAAGCAGCGTACGGGGCCGGTGGAGGGGTCGTTCATATCCAGCCAGGCTCCATAGATGCCGTTGCGCGCAAATTTTGTAACGTGATCGGCCCACCACTTACGTCCTGCCGGCATGGAATAATCCGGGAAGACCGTCTCGCCAGGCCAGACTAATCCGACATATTCGCGGTTTTGGGGATTACGGCAAAAGACATCTGCTTTGCGCCCGCTCTCATAGACTGGATAACCTGATTCCTGTTTAACGCCGGGATCCAAAATTGGCAAAATTTTGCGTCCGCTCTTTTCAAAGCTTGATAGCGTCTTGTGTAGCGCGGGAAAGTGTTGCTTGTTGAATGTGAACACTTTGAAAGAGTCCATGTAATCGATGTCGAGCCACAGTCCATCGCACGGTATGCCATGCTTGCGGAATCCCTCATCAAGTCGTTTCAAGCACGTGTCCGCCTTGTATCCCCAACGGCACTGATGATAGCCGAGGGCCCAGGCGGGTGGCAGCGGCGTGCGGCCTACCAGACGTTGTAGTTTGCGGGTCAATTCCGCCAAGGACGGTCCCGTCAGGATGTAGAGGTCGGGTTGGCCATGTTCGGCACCGATTGTGATGAAGCGATCCTTTGATCCGCTCACGATCATTTGTCCGCCGCCGATCTCTGGACGCGGACTGGTCGACATGAACGTCGCATAGGGATTGTCTAGCAGCAGTCCGACATAGCGATTGCCGCGTTTGATGACCAGGTAAGGGATCGAGACGTACATCGGATCGGGCCGGTCGTTCTCAATCTCTTTCCAGTGAAAATCACCAAACACATCCGTATTCCAAAACTTGGTTTGGATGCCGGACAATTCCAGCCCGCGCATCTTTTCACCCATGCCATAGAACTCGTGATTATCTTCTTGGTTAAACACAAACATCGAGCTCGTGCCACTGACGCCGAAAGTCTGTTTAGAAGGCGAAGTGAGCAGGACATGACCATCCTCGTCACAAATCTTGATTCCGAAGCCATCGTCGACCTGGATAGATGGGCCCTTGGCAGCGGCCTGTTTCAGTGGTGCTGGTCGCTTCAGTTGCGCTTGCGAATAATTTTTCTTCCAGCGCGTATCCTCAACCTTAAGTCGAAATATGCCATCGCGATGTGGCGTCACGGTCACACGCATACGATCGTGGCCCACGGTGCAAGGTTTCCCGGGGCGATATTTTGTCAGAAAGTCAAAGTTGTTAATGAAGGGTTGTTTGCGAAAATACATAGCGGAAAGCTCCAATTAACTGGTTTGCTTGAAAGCGGTGTAACCTAACAGGTTCGTTTTGTGATGCAAGCATTGGTGCCACCGACAAACGACTCGCGCAGGATCTTGGCAGCTCTCAGATCTGCGCCTTCTCTCTGGATTTACGGAATCTCTTATGTGTCCCTGCTGGAGGGGCGAGCTCCGCGAGACCGTAGTCCGGCCCGTTGTCGGTAATTTCGCGAATGGTGTCCGTGTGCAACAGGTGAAACAGTAAAGCCGTCAGGCAACCCAGAGACAGCGATCACGGTAGGCGCTTGGAGAACACTGCATTTGCTTGTAGAAAAAGTGGGTGAGTGCCGCCACACTCTTATAGCCAACGGCGCGCGCAACTTGACTGATCGATAACTCATTCTCTGCCAGTAATTGACACGCTTGCTCCAATCGCATGCGAGTCAACTCACGGTTTGGCGAACGGTAGCCAGCTTTCCGAAATGACGCGCGCAAGCTTGCCGCGCTACACTGCAACTCAGCCGCTACATCGCTCATCGATAAAGGCTGATCCAAGCTCGAAGCCATAAGGAGGAGTGCGCGGTCCGCGATTGTCTTGGAGTGATCATCCGACAGGTAAGTTGGCAATGCATCTTGCACACGATGTTGGGCGACTTTCAGTACTGCTTGTCGGTAACCCTCGCTGGCGTGTTCGGCAAAGAAGGCATCGCACACAAGTTGCAGGGTCAATTCATCAGGGGCGACCGAGTGATTCGGGAGGGGAAGATTTTTCACGATCAACGCCTTTGCATCTTCAAATTGGGCCTCCTCAAACAAGCGCAGTATCGCGATCGGTGCGCAAACGCGCTCTTTCCCAAAAATCATCTGGCCAGCGCACAAGATGACCACATCAGGTGCATCATGATCCGTACTGCCCAACTGCACTTGATCAGACCCCTCTATGACTTGATAAATCATTCCAGCGGCAAGAATTAGTTGACGCAATCGAAATAGTCAAATATTTTTGATCAGTTCATCGAAAGGAGCAGCATGGCAAGTGTCGATCTAAAATCTGTGTATAAAGTGTATGAGGGTGGCGTTGAGGCTGTACGGGATTTCAATTTACACATCCCGCACGGGGAATTTCTGGTACTTGTGGGCCCGTCCGGTTGCGGTAAATCGACGACATTGCGCATGATCGCTGGTCTCGAGGAGATCAGCAAAGGAACGATTCATATCGGTGATCGATTGGTGAACGATGTGCCGCCCAAGCAACGCGATATTGCGATGGTATTCCAGAACTATGCGCTGTATCCGCACATGACCGTTTACGACAACATGGCCTTCGGGTTGAAGTTGCGGAAGACGCCTAAGGCCGAAATTCGTACCCGTGTAGCTGAAGCGGCTCAGCTATTGGGACTGAATGAGCTGCTCGATCGTAAGCCGAAAGCGCTGTCGGGTGGTCAGCGTCAACGCGTGGCGATGGGGCGCGCGATCGTACGGGAGCCGGCGGTCTTTCTCTTTGATGAACCGCTCTCAAACCTTGATGCCAAAATGCGGGTGGAAATGCGTAAGGAAATCTTACAACTGCATCACCGCATCGATAGCACCATGGTCTATGTCACACACGACCAGATCGAGGCGATGACGCTAGGCGATCGGATTTGCGTGATGAGCAATGGCATTATCGAACAGGTTGGCGCGCCGACGGAAATCTTTGATCATCCCGCCACGCTATTTGTCGCTCGCTTTATTGGCACACCGCCCATGAATCTGTTGGATGGCAAGCTTGAAGGTGGCAATGATGCAATGCGTTTCGTCAGTGGCCCGATACAATGCGTCGTTCCGGATGAAAAGGCCACGCGCCTGAAAGATCGACTGAACAAGCCCATTATCTTTGGCATTCGGCCACGAGCGTGGAAGTTGGTTAATGGTGAGACCGAAGCGCCTTCAGCGGTTGAGGGGAAAGTAGAGATTTCGGAAATGCTTGGAGAGGAAGTGTTGGTCCACATTCGAGCGGGCGAGCACCAATTTATTTCGAGCATTGATCCACACGAGGCACGGGAGATAAAAGACGGGCGCATTCGCGTGGTTCCGGACCTATCGGCGGCGCACTTCTTTGATCCTGAGAGCGGTCACAATTTGACGTTGCCGGATCACGTCCCTAATCCTCACGCAGTCTGAGCATAGTGTGTCTTTTTTGTGTTGAGACTCAGCTTTCAGAAGATTCTGATTAGAGTGGTTTCAGCGCATAGGCTGGGCTAGAGTTTTCTGATGATGTTCGGCATCATACAGAAATCGCGGGAGCGCTGTTGAATCCAGAAGCCCTATTCGAAATAAAGCGGATGTTTACAGAGCATCCCTTGTTTTTGCTTGGTCTCTTGCTATTGGTCGGATACGGCGTCGGCAAGTTGGCGATACGGGTGCGTTTGCCTGAAATCACGGGCTTTATTGTAGCGGGACTGCTGGTCAGTCCATACACCACGGGCGTCGTTCGCCTCGAAATGAACGAGATGCTGCATGTGGTGACCGAAGTGGCGATCGGTTTTTTGGCGCTCACAATCGGTGCCGAATTTTCCCGTACTAAGCTCCGACGCATAGGCCGTACCGTATTTCGGATCACAATCATCAGCTTGGCTGGTACATTCTTGCTGGTGTGGGGCGGTTGCCTCCTGCTGGACATCGCTTTGCCCCAGGTCGATATCGGACACCCGTATGCTGTATTACTGGCCGTAATTGCTTGCGCCACTTCTCCAGCAATCATTGTGGCAGAAATACATCATATGCGCGCTCAAGGTCGCTTTGTTGATTATCTATTCGGTGTGGTGGCGCTAACGGACGCCATTACGGTGGTGCTATTCGGCTTGGCATTTACGGTGGTCATCAATCTATTGGGCGACGTGGGATCCTATTCCATCATTGGTGAATCGATTCGTGAAATCTCGCTTTCAGTCGCGGGCGGTGGAATTGCGGCGCTTCCACTCGCGTATATTTTGCAGCGCAGCAAAAGCCGGAACGAGATGATGATTATCACGATCGGATACGTCTTTGTCGTTACTGGTGCTGCCATCGCGCTGCACTTGTCTCCTTTGTTGACGAATATGGCGATGGGCGCGGTGGTGGCTCAGTTTCCGATGGGGAGCCAGCGTATATTTCGCGCCTTGGAACCGTTCACGCCACCTTTGTATGCGCTCTTTTTCATCATTGCCGGACTGGAAATTGATCCGCGCATTTTTGCCGCGGGGCCGGTGTTGTTGGTGGGACTGGGCTATATCGTCATTCGTGATCTCGGCAAATTCGGCACCGCTTGGTTGGGCTGCCGAATGAGTGGGGTAGAGGACACGATCGGACGACACTTGGGTATGTGTATGTTTTCGAAGGGCGGTATCGCCTTGGGATTTGTGCTTCTCATTCAAACGTCCCCGGCACTGGAAGCGTTGCGCGGAACGGCGGCGATCTATGAGGACTTTACGCTGCTTGTGAACATTGTGTTGATGTCGATCTTTATTAATGAGCTGTTGTCACCGATATTTCTGCGTTATGCCGTCACGAGAGGAAACAAAATGGAGCCATGAAAATTGCAGACACACTAGCGGATGGGTTATGCCGAATCGATTTCTCGGCGACGAATAAGGAGGATGCGTTACGGCAGATGGCTGCCATCGCGGTTGAAACACCGGCACTGAAGCCTTTCGGCGAAGATCATCTCTTTGATTTGTTGTCGGAGCGAGAGGTGATGGTTTCCACTGGACTCGGTGGCGGCGTAGCCATACCGCATGCCCGTATTGATAGCCTGAATGAGTTCGTGGTGTTTGCTTTGGTTGCGCCTAGCGGCGTGGGCTTTGATGCCTTGGATGAGCGACCAGTAAACATCTTCTTCGTGGTCTTTGCACCAACCGATCGCAACACGGAACACTTACGCTTATTGGCGACGCTGTCCCGTATGATTGCCAAGCCCGCGCGCAAGAAGGAACTCCTCGAAGCTGCAAATGTCGACACCTTGCAAGAGGTAATTCGCCGCATCTGTGGAGAAGAAGAATCGCCACGAGTATCCGCGGAATCAAAGGGGGCCCGAAAAGTACTTTTCATTATTCTTTTCTATGAGGAGGATCTTCAATCGGTGTTGGAATATCTGATTGAGCAAGGCGTTGAAGGTGCAATCATCATCGAGGCAAAAGGTATGGGAACCTATGTGTCAACGATGCCCTTGTTCGCCAGCTTTCTTGGGTTCATGCGCGACGATCACAGCACGGCCAACACCATTATGACCGTCGTGGATGCAGCACATGAACAGGCGATCATTGATGGAATCGAAAGCATTACCGGTGATTTCGAAACCAAGCAGGGCGCAATGCTCATCTCGCTAGAGGCAACCTTGTCCAAAGGAACGATGCGCATGATTTGAGCGTGGTACCCCCGGCGCGGTTCGAACGCGCGACCTCCGGATTAGGAATCCAGCGCTCTGTCCAGCTGAGCTACGAGGGCATCACTCCGATAAGTATGCACCAATTAGGCCTATCCGCAATCCTGATTACAGATGACTGAGCTCAGTGGCCAGGGTCAATAAGTTCTCTGCGCGGACTCGCTTGCGGAGAACCACTTACACACAGATCCCAACAAGTTGGAGGGTCGAGCTCCGCGAGACCGGAAGCCACACAGCGGTTAGCCATTTTCCATTCCTATCGCGGCGTCGCAGAGCTCCGCCCTCCAAAATAACCATTATGCTTTGACTCGCGTGTGGAGGTCGAGCTCCGCGAGACCGGAGGCCGCACAAGAGTTTGCATTTGCCCATGCAAGATCGCGGCGTCGCAGAGCTCCGTCCCTCCACATGGGGTCCAAATCGTTCAGTAGAAATTCCTTGCGGAGAGCTGAATGACCCTGGCTCAGTGGCTTCGATCCAAGATGTTTCGCGCGATGGC
>SLCI01000107.1 GCA_007125875.1 Kiritimatiellia bacterium
GAGAATCGCATGCGGGGCGGACTCGGTAGCTCCTCGATCACGTTGAGTAATGGCGTGACTGTCGGCACCTTGGTCGTTTGTAACGCGTGGGGTGATGTGCTTGACCCGGACACCGGACAAATTGTGGCGGGCGCCATTGATCCTAAAACAGATAAGTTCCTTGATACTGAAGCCTACATGTTTGCCGAGAACACCGTAGGGACCACATTCTTCGGTTCGAATACCACGCTTTGTGTGGTGGCAACCAATGCGCGTTTCTCCCGCGAACAAATTACGAAAATTGCCAACATGGCGCAGGACGGTATCGCACGCGCCGTGCGTCCCTCGCACACGTTGTATGATGGCGACATCGTTTTTGCTGCATCCACCGGCACGCTGGAGACGGAAGTGAATCTCAATATCGTTGGTGCTTTAGCTGCTCGATTAATTGCCCGATCCATTGTCCACGGCGTATCGCTTGCGAACGGCGGACTAAAGACAGAAGTAAAGGAGTTCAATGTATGAGTAACACCCATGTACTGACACCACAGGCGGGCTGGTTGCTGCTGGCTGGATTCAGTGTGGTGTGGATCTATCTCGGCTATTTCTGGGGTCGTCGCGCGAAGAGCTTGGATGGCTATATGCTGGCGGGCCGCAACGTGGGTATCGCGCTTGGGACCGCTACAGCGATGGCCACCTGGGTCACCTCGAATACCACCATGGCGGCACCGCAATTGGCCTTCCAAATGGGCGTGTGGGGCATGATCGGTTACTCGCTCGGCTCCATGGGGCTGCTTTTCTTTGCGCCCATGGCGGAACGCATTCGCGCTTTGATGCCGCGCGGTTATACCAGCGGCGATTTCGTCCGACTGCGCTATGGCCGCAAGGCCTGGTACGTTTTTCTGGTCATTTCCATTTGCTACGGACTCGGCTGGCTAATCAGCATGGGCATGGCCGGCGGCATTTTGCTGCAAGCGTTGACAGGCATTGATTACAAAGTTGGCATGACCGTCATTTTGGTTGTTTGCATGCTCTATACGATGTTGGGCGGACTCTATGCCGTTATCGGCACAGACTACATTCAGAGCGTATTGATATTGGTTGGTATCGTTGTCGTGGCGGTATTTGCCTATGTGAATATCGGTTTTGAGACCGTTTACGAAAGTTTGCAAACCACCCGTCCAGCGCTGTTGAACTTGCTGATGCCGGCCGCGCTGATGTTTTTGTTCAACAATCTCTTATTTGGATTGGGTGAGATCTTTCATAGCAATGTGTGGTGGTCGCGCGCATTCGCGTTTCGTCCAGGCGTCGGCTTCAAGGCCTATCTGATGGCGGGACTGTTTTGGGCTCCCATCCCAATTGTAGCGGGATCGCTGGCGTTGGTGGCTCCGGCGCTCGGCATGAATGTGCCGGCGGTGGATATGGTGGGGCCATTGGTCGCCGCACGTATCATGGGTACAGTCGGCGCGGTGTTCATCTTCATCGTGGTGTTTTCCTCGTTGGCATCGAGTTTGGATTCCTTGCTGGCGGCCACGTCGGATCTGCTTGTGGAGGATGTCTATCGCAAGATATTCAAACCTTTAGCGTCCGACGCTGAGCTGCGGCGTGCTTCGAAGTATTTGATTCTGGTGCTGACCGTTCTGGCTTGGCTGGTTTGCTTGCCACGTGTCACGCATCTGGCCGGTATGATCGCCTTCACCGGCGCATTCGTCGGCAGCACGATTTGGCCGATCGCCGCGGGCTTATACTGGCGTAAGACCAATCGGACCGGCGCGGCGCTGGGCATGTTACTGGGTAGTCTGGTCGGGTTGCTGGCCTACTTCCAGATCGGTTGGTATGTCGGAGCGTTGGTAGGATCGGCGGTGTCCATGATCATCGTGTTGGTCAGCACCTTGCTTGCGCCGGCAGCATTTGAATGGGATGAGCTGGCTGAACATCATGGCAATGCAGATGAACAGGTTGCAACGGGGAGTTCAGTATGACCGCACTCGCATCATTGGGATTATTCCAAGCGCTGATTATTCTCTCGTTTATCATCACCGCGATCGCGTGTGTGATTTTGTTGGCTCTGCTGGTCAAGGATTGGAAAGCTGGGCGAATCTGGTAACGATCCTAGATCGAGCGTCCGTTATCGCGTGCGGTAAGCGATAACAGCACATCGGCGGCGTTGACCGCCCAGTCGGCCGGGGCTTGATGTTGGGCGGCTGATTCGCCGAAGCAAGTTCTCAGCATTTCCGTATCAATCACGCCCGGACTATACGCCACCGTTGCTAACCCCTCCGGCAGTTCTTGCGACAGGGCTTGCGTCATACCTTCAATCGCCCATTTGGTGGTGCAGTACGGTGCCACATCCGGCGAAGTGGAACGGCCCCAACCCGAACTAAAATTCACGATCACTCCGCGCTCTTGAGCCATCATCGCAGGTAACCAATGTCGAATCATCAGATACACACCCTGAATGTTCACCTGTAACATGTTCGCGAACTCGGTCACCGGAATTTTCCAAAGCGCATTGGGTTGATTCATCAACGCAGCATTGTTAATCAGCAAGTCCGGTACGCAATCTGCCTCAATGTGTTGCTTCGCCCACGCACCGACTTGCTGATCATCGGCCACATCAACCACGCTGAAGGAGTGGGGCGCGGGATAGGTCTGCTGCAAGACAGCAATTGCGTCTGGCGATCGCCCGCAACCGATTACGGTATGACCCAGTGTGATAAAGCGGTCCGTCAGCGCACGGCCCAAGCCCTTGGTTGCGCCAGTAATTAGTATTGTGCGAGATCTGTTCATCTTCATAGATGCAGCATAAGCTAAGGAGGCATCCAGTCAATAGTCCCGCGTTAATGTCTTGTTGCGCTGTAGGCCCTGTGAGGGCGAATGCGACGTGCCGTAACCGGGTACGGGCGATATCAAGTGATGCAGCCCGTCAGCTTTCTTTTAAGATAGGCAAGACTGAGGCATTTGTTATAGTTCCTCACTGTGATGATTTATCTTTTGATGGGATCTTCACTAACTCAGGGGTGTCGTAGTTAGTGTGTGAGGTGATGTATGAATCGTGCATTCGATTATCGGGCCGCGACCTCCTTTTCTGAGGCGCTTGGTTGGCTGGCAGAGATGGGGTCTAACGCGCGCCCTCTGGCGGGCGGGACAGATTTACTCGTCAATGTCCGTGCCGGATTAATGACACCTACTTGCGTCATTGACCTCAAACCAATCCCCGAAATCACCACACTTTCTTTTGATGAAGGTGAGGGACTACTCATCGGTGCTGGGGTAACCATCAACGAAATCATCGAAAGCGAGGTCATTCAGCAGCAGTATCCGCTGCTCGCGATCTGTGCACATCAGTTAGCTTCACATCAAGTGCGGAATCGCGCCACCGTCGTCGGTAACATTGTGAACGCGTCGCCCTGTGCGGATATGGCTCCGCCATTACTCTGCTTGCAGGCGGAGATTGAGATTCAGGGCAACGACGGCGCGCGCTGGGTGCCCTGTGCGACGTTCTTTACCGGAGCCAAGCAAACGATCCTCAAGCCCGGCGAATTGGTCAGTCGAATTCGCGTGCCAGCCGCTATGCAGGGAGCCAAGGGCGGTTATAAAAAACTAAAACGCATTCAGGGACATGACCTGGGCATTGTGGGCGTGGCGCTGGCCGCACTGGACTCCGCCGTCCACATCGCCGTGAGTTCCGCTGCTGCAACGCCGGTGCTCGTGAAACCTTTTTCGCGCACGGATGATCTGGGTACGGTCGTGGCGGCCGTGTGCGAAGCGATCTCGCCGATTGATGATGTGCGCTGTACGAAAGATTATCGTCTCTTTATGGCCGAGACGTATGTGAAACGTTTGTGGCAGGAGGTGGTTGCGTGAAGGTGAAGACAACCGTTAACGGACAGGTCTATGAGCGGGAAACTGTCCCGTACAAAACCCTGTTGCACTTTATTCGTGAGGAGATCGGTTTAACCGGCACGAAAGAGGGTTGTGCGGCCGGCGAATGCGGCGCCTGCACCGTCATTCTGAATGGTAAGCCGGTGAATTCCTGTCTCGTGCTCGCCGTTGAGGCGAATGACGCCGTGATTGAAACGGTCGAAGGGGAAGGGGCTGGCAATGAGTTATCCGACCTACAGGCCGCTTTCGAGCGACATCATGCGACCCAATGTGGTTTCTGCACGCCAGGCATGTTGATGTCGATCCGTGATCTGTTGCGTCGTCACCCCAAACCGACGGTGGAACAAATTAAAGCGGGCATCGAAGGCAATTTCTGTCGCTGCACAGGCTACGTCCAGGTCATCGAGGCCGTGCTGGACGCGACGGGGCAATCGGCGAAGAAAGGGGAGCTGAAACATGTATCATGATGCAAGCCCCGAGAGTCTCCGTTACGTGGGGCAAGGGCCAGCACGTCTGGAATCAAAACAAAAGCTGACCGGCCAGGCAACCTATGTGGCTGATATGGCCATGTCCGGTATGCTGCACGCCCGCGTGAAGACCAGTCCCCACGCGCGCGCCCGCATCATCAAGATCGACACATCCAAGGCGGAAGCGCTTCCCGGCGTTCGCGCCGTTGTCACCGGCGAGGAACTGGATTATCGCTTGGGTCTCTATGTCGTCGACAAATACATCCTGGCCAAGGGCGAAGTGCGACACTACGGCGAAGCCGTCGCAGCGGTGGCAGCCGACAGTGTGGTGATTGCTGAAAAGGCCGTACAATTGATCGAGGTGGAGTATGAGGTGTTAACGCCGGTGCTGCAGCCACTCGATGCGATCAAAGAGGACGCGCCGTTGGTTCATGCGGATCTTGGTAGTTATGACTACTTTAAACCGGCGTTCACGCCGCAACCGGGCACCAATATCGTCAACCATAATAAGATTCGTAAAGGCGACGTGGAAAAGGCCTTTACAGAAGCTGATTATGTGATCGAACGCTTTTATACGAATCCTTCTGTTCAGCACGTACCGATCGAGACCCATGTCTCGATCGCGAAATGGGGCACGGATGATCAGATCACGATTTGGTCGGCGGCTCAATCGCCCCACACCGTGAAGAACTTGTTTGCGGTGGCCTTCAAGATTCCGCACCGCAATGTGCGGGTCCAGGTGCCTTATATCGGTGGCGGTTTTGGCGGCAAAGCGGGCATCGGATTGGAACCGCTGGTCGCCGTGCTCTCGCGTAAGGCGGGTGGACGGCCGGTGCGCTTGCAAGCCACGCGCGAAGAGGAGTTCAGCTTGCTGCCCTGTCGCAGTGGCCTGCAACAGCGGATCAAAACCGGCGTGTCCGCGGATGGCCGGATTCTGGCCCAGCAAATGACTCAATACTGGGATGCCGGCGCCTATGCGGATTACGCGGTGAATGTGCAGCGCGCGGCCTCGTATTCCGGTTCGGGTCCCTACGAGATCCCGAACTGCTGGGTCGATTCCTACGCGCTTTATACGAACAAGCCGTACAGCACAGCCTATCGAGGCTTTGGTCACGTGGAATTTCATTGGGGTATCGAACGGCACATGGAATTGGTCGCGTCGGCGATCGATATGGACCCCTTAGAGTTTCGCCTCAAGAATCTCTTGCGCCCGGGTTCGCGCACCATCACCGGCGAAGAGATTACGCCGCATACGGGCAATGTCATCAAATGTGTTGAGACCGTTGCGGAGTCGATTGGTTACGGCAAGCTGACGGACGAGGAGAAAGAGCGGGAACAGCGTACCGGTCGCAAGATTGGCAAAGCCGTGGCCGCGCTACAGAAAGCACCGGCGATGCCGCCGTTCACGGCCGCCTCGGTGGTCGCCAAGATGAATCAGGACGGCACCGTCACCTTGAATGTCTCGCTGACGGATATGGGGCAGGGCACCTATACCTCCTTGGCGCAACTCGCGGCCGAACGCCTCAAGTTCCCACTGGAGAAGGTCCACGTGGCCTTTGAGACCGATACCGATCGCGATCCCTACGATTGGCAGACGGTCGCTTCGAAGGGCCTGATGTTGTCCGGAAACGCCACCATTCTGGCGGCGGAAGATCTACTGAAGAACGCTTACGAGGTTGCCTCGCAAATTTTGCGGGCCACTGCGCATGATATGGATCACGATGATGAAAAGATTTTCATCAAACATCATCCGGGTCGATCCATCTCGTTCAAGGAAATCGCTGTCGGTTATGCCTACCCGGACGGAAACGGGATTGGTGGCCCGTTGATTGGTGTGGGCCGCTATATCGCTCAGGGTTTGGGACATATCGATAAAGAAACCGGACAAGGACTGCCGGCCCTGGATTGGACCTACGGCGCGCATGGCATGGTGGTCGAAGCAGACCCAGAGACAGGGGAATACACCATTCTCAAGATTGCGTCCGCATTCGATGTCGGCAAAGCGATCAACACCGGGCTCGTTCGTGGACAGGCGATTGGCGGCATGTTGCAGGGCTTGGGAACGGCCTTCTGCGAAGGCTATATTTTCGATGAGCAAGGGCGACTGCTGAACCCGTCGTTTACGGACAACAAGATTCCGACCGCGATGGATTTGCCGTTGGAGGTCGATGCCTATGTGGTCGAAACGGCCCAAATCGACGGCCCGTATGGGGCCCGCGGTGTGGGCGAACATTCCATGATCTCCGTGTGCTCGGCTTTGGGCAATGCCTTGCAGCAGGCGGTAGGCGTTGAGTTAACGCACATGCCGATGCGCTTCGAGGATGTCTGGCGCGCCCTCAACAATAAAACCCCGATCGATAACTGGATCACCAAATCCCCCGTAGGATCCTGTCGATCAGCTCCGGAGCTACGTCGACATGAGTGAAGTGGTACGCGGTAAGATTATTGCCGGAAAATATTTCGATTCGGTGTCCTTGATGCTCGTTGCCCGCGACATGCAGGCGATGGAAGACGTGTTGGATGCCGCCGCTATTATGGCGACCGCCGAGAACAAACGCATTCTGTCTTCATCCAATATGGACTGGGCCGGGTTGGCCGAAGCTGGTGACACCGATTTGGCGTTGGGCGTGAAGGCCTATAGCGAGGAGGCCGCAACCACAGCCCTCGAACAGGCCGAAGCCATGCTCAATCGGCGCAAGGCGGGCGGGGGAGGCGATCGCACCTATCAGCCGCGCAGTTTAGAAAGCGCGCTGGCCGAAGCCCCGGACAGCAATCTCGCCCTGATCTCCGTAGCCGGCAAATATGCCGCCGATGAAGCCCGTAAAGCGTTGGAGAACGGGCTCAATGTGATGATCTTTTCCGACAATGTTCCGCTTGAGGATGAAATCGAATTGAAGACGTTGGCCACGCAAGCAGGCTTGCTGGTGATGGGGCCGGATTGCGGGACCGCGATTGTCGGCGGCGTCCCGCTGGCGTTTGCCAATGTGATTCGGCGTGGACCCATCGGACTTGTGGCGGCATCGGGAACGGGGCTACAAGAAGTCTCGTCCCTAATCCACCAACTCGGTAGCGGTGTCTCGCACGCATTGGGGACCGGTGGGCGTGACATCAAACAGGACGTTGGCGGCCGATCCTTCTTAACCGCGTTGGAGCTCTTGAAGCAGGATGCGCAGACCAAAGTGGTTTGTATGGTGTCCAAGACGCCGTCTGATGTCGTGTTGAAGAAGATTGCCGAGACAGTTCGTGATTTAGGCAAGCCCACGGTGGCGATCTTTATCGGTGCCGATGCGTCGGCGCTGGCAGACTCCGGTACGCTGTCCGCCGACTCGCTAGAGGAGGCCGCGCATCTGTCGGTCGCACTCGCGAGTGAAAGCGATGTCGGGCAAACACGTGAAGAGTTGGCGAATCGCGCGATTCCTGCGCCGCCGCGTGCAGTATCATCCACGAAACGCTATCTGCGCGGACTTTTCTGTGGCGGTACGTTTGCGCAGGAGGCCTTGCATGTGTTGTCGCCGCAGCTAGGCGAAATCCAGTCGAATGTCCATGAGCCGCTGTCGAATCCGGATGACAGTATGGGCCACACGATTGTGGACATGGGCGGTGACGAATTTACCGCCGGCAGGCCGCATCCGATGATCGATTATTCCTTACGAAACCGTCGCATGGTTCAGGAGGCGCAGGATCCGGAAGTCGGTCTCATATTGTTCGATGTTGTACTGGGTTATGGTTCGAACGAAAACCCGGCCACCGAACTGGTTCCGGTGTTGAAAGAAATCCAAGGCATGGACGATCCACCGCTGCTGCTTTTCCATGTCTGCGGTACGGATGACGATCCGCAAGGAAGATCAGCGACGATCGACGCATTAGAACATGTGGGAGCAATCTGTGCTCCGTCGAATGCGGCGGCAGCGAGTTGGGCGGGGCAATGGCTGACGGGAGGGCGATCATGAAGTCACTGATTAACGACCCCCTCCATGTCATCAATATTGGGGTCGAGGATTTTGCCCGTACTATCGCGAAGACAGGTGGCGCGTGTACGCATGTGGCGTGGCGTCCTTCCGCTGGAATTCCTGCCGCGTTGCGCGCCACGTTGACCTCGTCGCGTGATGCCATTCAAGCCGCCAATCAAGAGGCGCTGAAACGACTGCAACAGGCAAAGCCCGTGTTGATCGATATGGGCATCGCGCGCGACATGATTCCCGGCATGCAGGATCGACTGTTGCTGCATTCGGGACCGCCCATCGCGTGGGAGCGCATGTGCGGACCGATGCGTGGTGCGATGATTGGAGCCGTCTTGTACGAAGGTCACGCGAAGTCGGAGGAAGAAGCGCGCTCGCTGCTCGAGTCGGGACACTACGACTTTGCGCCTTGTCACCATCATCAAACGGTTGGCCCCATGGCCGGCGTGGTGTCGGCATCTATGCCGGTGTTTGTGGTAGAAAATCAAACCTTCGGCAACAAGGCCTTCTGCACTCAGAATGAAGGGCTAGGGAAGGTGCTGCGTTATGGCGCTTATTCCGATGAGGTCGTGAAACGCCTGAAATGGATGGAAGCGACCTTGTATCCTGCCTTGCAGCGCGCCATTCAGGCGTCGGGTGGCATTGATCTCAAGAACATGATCGCCCAGGCACTGCACATGGGTGACGAAGTCCATAACCGCAATCGAGCCGGCACCTCACTCTTCCTGCGGGCGATCACGCCGTGGCTGGTGCGAACGGCGGAATCTACCGAGACAGCCGCCGAGATTATCGAGTTTATCAACGGCAACGATCACTTTTTCCTGAATCTATCGATGCCCGCCAGCAAATCCTCGTTGGATCCGGCGCGCGGCATCGCCAATAGTTCGATGGTCGTGGCCATGGCCCGCAACGGCACAGATTACGGCATCCAATTGGCCGGCACCGGTGACGAGTGGTTCACAGGGGCCGCGCTTGTCCCGGACGCGCTCTTCTTTGCGGGATACACCAAAGAGGACGCGAATCCCGACATCGGCGATAGCTCGATCACGGAAACGGCGGGTTTGGGTGGCTTCGCCATCGCGGCTGCGCCGGCGATTGTTCAATTTGTGGGTGGTTCGGCGCAGGATGCACTGAACTATTCCTTGGAAATGTATGAGATTGCGATCGGCGAGAACGGCGTGTTTCAAATTCCGGCGCTCGATTTCCGCGGCACACCCACCGGTATCAATGCCATTGATGTGGTACAGAAGGGCATCTTGCCGATTCTGGATACCGGCGTGGCGCACAAGGATGCCGGTGTCGGCCAAGTTGGCGCGGGCGTGGTGAATGCTCCAATGGATCCGTTCGTAAAGGCCGTTCAAGGTTTACTCACTACACTCAATACTAATGACTAAAGGAGACCGATGATGAAAATGGATGACTTTCTTGCCCTAATGGGGAATGCGAAAATTTATGACCTGACGCAGCGACTGAGCGTGCACACGCCGCCGTGGCCCAGCTACATGCCGCTGGGTGTGCAATATTTTAAGCGACTGGCTGGTGCACATCAGGGACAAGGCGCGAATGGACAGATCATAACCACCAGCAACCATGTCGGCACGCACGTGGACGGCGAAATCCATTTTCATGCGTCCGGCCGCACGATCGGTGACACGCCGTTATCGCATTGGTATGGCCCAGGCGTGGTGGTGGATATTTCGAAGGATGTCGAGGACTACAGTCTGTACTCCCCTGAACTGCTGATGAAGCGGGCGGATATCCGTGAAGGGGACATCCTGATCATTAACACCGGATACAATCGCTATGGTTGGGATCAGCCTGAATCAGATGAATTGCGCTACTTCGTGCGTCACCCGGGCCCGAGTCCCGATTTTCATCAATGGGCGTTGGATATGAAGATCAAGTGGATCGGGGTCGATTGCGGCAGCGCGGACCATCCGATGAACACGATTATCCGCACCTGGCATCCACGCGACTTCAAGGTTGCGGATCAAAAGATGAAAGACACGTACGGCAAAAGTTGGGACGAGCTGTTCCCGCTGGAGGAATATTATCAGGTCATGCATTTGAAGCTTTTCCCTCAAGGCTTGGTACATGCTGAAAACATCGGCGGCGACATCAACGAAGTCAGCAATAAGCGTCTTTGGATCGGGTTATTCCCATTGCGCGGCATCGAACTTGAATCATCCATGTGTCGTCTGGTCGCGATCGAACCCGGCGCCTAAACGAAAGCACTATCATGACGTCACCGCATCTGCCTTTGTCCGGGGTCACTGTGCTTGATCTCACCCGCGTATTGGCGGGACCATACTGTACGATGATGCTACAGGATCTCGGGGCCCGCATTATCAAGATCGAGATGCCCGGGAAAGGCGATGATTCTCGCTCCTTTGGCCCATTCCTCAAGGATATGAGTCTGTACTTTGCCAGTATTAACCGAGGGAAAGAGAGTCTGGCGTTAAACCTGAAGTCGGAGGAAGGCAAAACGATCTTTAGGTCACTGGTGAAGAAGGCGGACATAGTGATCGAAAACTATCGCCCTGGCACGATGGAAAAGTTGGGACTGGGCTACGAGGAACTGGCCGAGTTGAATCCGCGCCTGATCTACGCGGCCGCATCGGGTTTTGGTCATTCCGGCCCGGACAGCCAAAAGCCCGCCTACGATATTTTGGCGCAGGCGCGCGGTGGCGTAATGAGCATTACCGGTTGGCCGGAAGGGGAACCGACCCGGGTGGGTTTGTCGTTCGGCGATCTGGCGGCTTCACTGTTCACCGCGACGGGCATCAATGCAGCGCTCTATGCGCGCGAGCGGTCCGGTCAAGGGCAGAAGATTGATGTGGCGATGCTGGATTGTCAGGTGGCGCTACTGGAGAACGCCTTGGTCCGTTTCCAAGTCGATGGACATTCACCGCAACCGCTTGGCCATCGTCATCCCACGATCACGCCCTTCCAGGCGGTGCAGGCCAAGGACGCCTATATCGTGATCGCGATCGGTAATGATTTGCTTTGGGACCGCTTCTGCCAAGCGATTGAGCATCCCGAATTGAAGGATGACCCGCGCTTCGCGTCGAATCCTGCCCGCTGCGAAAATGTTGAGGCACTTGACCTGATTCTGACTGACATCTTCCGCGAGCGTGATGCGGACACGTGGCTGTCCATCCTTAGCGCGTCTCAAATTCCGAGCGCGCCGATCAATGATATTGGACGTGTGATGCAGGATCCGCAGGTATTGGCTCGAGATATGATCGTGGATCTAGAGGACCCGAAGATTGGGACGGTCAAAGTCGCGGGAAATCCCATCAAAATGTCGCAAGTGCCCGAGACGGGCAAGCGCGGCGCCATTCCTGATGTCGGCCAGCACACGCGCTCGGTTTTACAAGAATGGCTGGGTCTATCGCCGGATGAGATCGATGCCCTGCATGAGAAGGGTGTCGTGTGAATCTGAACGAGCGTCTGCGACGGGTAGAGGAGCAGGAGCCGCTGCTTGAGGCACTCCTGCCCGAGCCCAGTCGCCTCGATCGGTTGAGCGCCGAACGGGAGGCTTTGCATCAGCGCTATCCAGAAAAGAGTGATCGCCCCGCCTTGTTTGGCGTGCCCATTGGCGTGAAAGATTTATTTCATGTTGAAGGCTTCGTGACGAGAGCGGGCTCCGCCTTGCCGCCGGAACTCTTCAGCGGGTCAGAAGGTCCTGCCGTGACCCGGCTCAAGCAAGCGGGTGGCCTGATTTTGGGAAAGACGGTGGCGACCGAATTCGCCTTTTCCGAGCCGGGTCCGACGCGGAATCCGCATCATCCCGATCACACGCCGGGCGGTTCCTCCAGCGGTTCAGCGGCAGCGGTCGCGGCAGGCTATGTCCCTGTCGCACTCGGCACACAGACCATCGGGTCCATTTCACGGCCGGCCTCCTATTGCGGTGTCATCGGTGTGAAGCCGAGTTATGGACGGATTCCGACGGCCGGCAGTGTGCCATTTTCCGAGAGCGTAGATCATGTCGGCTTCTTTGCCGAAAGCTGGGAGTGGGTACAGCGCGTTGCCCCGATTCTTTATGACGAGTGGTCGGAGCCGGACGCGGGCCCCGACAACCACCCATTTCGCATAGGATTCATTACGGGATCATACGCGGAAGAAGCGGATCAGGATATGCAGCAGGCATTGGTGACCATGATCGATCAACTTGCGGCTCGTGGACATGAACTCATGCCAATTCCATTATTTGATGATTGGTCCGCCCTAGTAGAGATGCATTATGACTTGATCGCGTACGAAAAGGCCGAGTTTCACCGCGAATGGTTTACAGCATACCAGCAGCTGTATCGCCCCGGCACACGCGAGTTGATCGAGCGAGGCCAATCGATACCGGCTGAACGTGCGAATACAATCCGCGCCTATCAATTGGAACTGCGACAACAGATCGATCAGCGTATGATTAGAGATGGAATCGATCTGTGGCTGACACCGGGTGCAACTGGTCCAGCCCCGCAAGGTCTACAGTTCACCGGCAATCCTCGCTGCAATTTGCCGTGGAGTTTCACGGGGTTGCCCACGGTTACCTTCCCGGTGACGAAGACATCTTCCGGATTACCCTTGGGCATTCAAGCGGTAGGTTGCTTCGGCCAAGACGAGCGTTTGTTAACTAACCTCTTGAAACGGGTAGTGCCGGAACGCCCAGCATAGCCCCGCGGCCGTATCCAACCCAGAAGTCGCGCCATGGCAGCGCACGCGCTGGAAAGCATTATGCACGGCGTCTGGATCACCAGTGCAGACGGCCATTGTAAAGTTTTTGAAGTGTTCGAAGAATAGGCCCTCGTAAGCCGCTTGCATAAAGTGGCGGACCAAGTGGTTGCCGCTTTGCACGTTCGAGTAGATGGCCTTGCGCACATCGGCCATGTCGTTGAACAAGCTGAGTGCCCATAGAAAGCCGCACAAGAAGTCGTCGCCCGCGGGCGTCAAACCGGGGCCTAGGCCGTTCAGCATCATTTTTGTGCCATGACTGAACGAACCCGCGCGTAACTCATTTGCGCCCTGAACAAATTGATCGGCTAATTTCCGTTCCAAACCTGATGCGGGCGTTTCTGGATTCCATAGGTGATAGGCTAACGAATCTGTCCAACGAGGAGCGAGAGTCCGGATAATGGGCTCAACCTCCGCCGGTAATGGTGCGCGCATTTCGCTAGGCAGTTTCGGGTCGTAGCTCGGAATCGCGGGGTCGGGAGCGGGTTTCTCTTCAAAGTGTGAGGGCAGGGGATCGGGTAAGGTGTGAACCGTTATGACGCCGGGGCCGGCCCCGATTTCAGGTGTGGCGAGAATGAGTAGCGAGCCATCGCCGGAAAGATAATTGGCGACGGA
>SLCI01000211.1 GCA_007125875.1 Kiritimatiellia bacterium
CAGAAATGCTCCCGACCGGTCCTCTGAAACTCCTCCAGCATGGCCCAAAAGCACAAAAGAACTCGACCCATCAACGGCTTGGGACAGAACCCACCCGTTGCCGCTACCACAAAATTCTTCGTCTCAGGGAGCATACCCGCCTCCCCATTCATCTGGCCATCCTACCGGGAAACCAAGTCTCAACGACAGTCATATAAACGAAAAACTATTGCTAGTCAGCACTTTTTTCGCCGCAATTTACTAGCTATTGGGGCTTTAAGGCAGTTTCACCAACCAACGCGCATCAACGTGTGATTGTGCCCTCAAGAGGTGCTCTTGGGTCAAGTAGACACGCGTCCAGGCCTGTTGTAGCGGGAAAATTATCGGTCAGTCATGGTTATTGAAAGCCACTCAGAGGCGCCCCTCGGCGAGCAGCTTATTGAGTTTCATTCGCTTGCTGTCCTGCTCCGACAACAACCCGCTGTTCAACAGATTTTCAAAGATTTGCACAGCTTCGGCGTGCCGATTGGTCCAATAGCAAGCCAGGCCGTACTCCTCAGCCATACCCCATTCATAGACCTCGGGCATCAGGAACAAACCACGAGTCGGGCGGCTGATTCCGAGGCCCATGCGGGCAAGCTTGTAAGCCTGGTCGAAGCGCCCCTGCGTACGATAAGCTCGGGCAGCCATGTACAACGGCTCCACCCGATGCGGTGCAACCAAGTGGGAGTCCAAGAACATTGTGACGGCACGGTCCAGACCCTCGCTGCCCTTGGCAACAAGCAAACATTTGCCGGCGTTCATTAGGGCAACGGCTTTCTCCTCCAGCCAGCCGTCGGCCTTTCCGCGCTCACGGAATGCCTCATAAGCTTTCAGAAATTCTCCGGCATCGCGGTAGCACTGACCGAGGTAGAAGAAATAGCGATTGACCATAGCAGGGTCAGACTCCCTCTCAAGGGCCTCCTCGATTGCTTTAGCGTCTTTCACATATTTATTTGGGTTGGCCGACCGAGCCCCATCGGGCCAAGGCACCAGATGGAAGCCACGAGCAGTATCGCTGGTAAACTCCTCATGACAGTGCAGAAACTCGTGAACCACCCCCCGGTATTGCCAAGGCCTCGCCATGGAGAAGATCAGCGACCGGTAGTAGTGCAGATTCCCGCAGCGGACCTCGACATAATAAAGATCGTGGATAAGCGAATGCTGGAACTCAATGGGGTCAAAGCCGGGGTCGCAGACCAGTACCTCGTCAGCATCTATCGTCAGTGCGTGGCCTTGCGCGCCCGTGGCTTTACGGCATAACCGAACAGCCTCAGTTCTAGTAGTCGCAAAGTCGATAAATGGAACCGAGTACAGCTCTCCGGGTATACCCCGGAGAAATTCACGGATCACTTCCTGAGTACCATCGGTTGAACCTGTATCGACAATCACCCATCTCCCGACAAATGGGCGTACCGAAGCCAGACAACGTTCAATAACCCTGACTTCGTTCTTGACGATCATGTTCAGGGTCAGCATGGTGTTGCCGTAACAATATCTTTCAAAAATATTCTGACGAAGCGGTGCATTTAAAAATTCGCTGGACTGGAGCTGCAAAGCGCGTCGTCAGGATTCAATCACGGCCATTGAAAGACTGGACTTGCTTTCCGTATTGAAGCGATATTCCAACCGCAGACGCTGGCCGGCAGATACCGCAAGAGGGGCACCCGACAGCCAGGCCCAGCTTGCCCAGTGATTGGTAGCATTAACCTGATCAGGGTGGGTGGAAAGAAAAACCTCAGGCGATAGTTGCAGCTCAAAGACAAGAATCACACAGTTCAGCTGCCCAGACACCTCCACGTCAAACTCCCGAGACACAGCAACCCTCCGCAAATCATCTCGATAAAAGTCAACCTGCGCAATCGGGACAGGCTGAGCCAGTCTTCGCCACTCCTTCGTGTACGCAGTATTGATTACGGCTGTAAAGTTTCGACGCCGACACTCATCGGCATAAATCGAAAAATCAAGGCCATATCGCTGAGCCCAAACGGCGGCCTGCCCAAATGTGCAGACAAATTGTTCATAGAAGCTTTCTGGCGCAGTAACAGGTAACGCGAACAACCGCAGTTCTTGCGGCAGAAGACGTGCACCCGGGTTGAGCAGCCGCTTTCTGGCATCAGCAGTTGTCGCAAGGATTCCTTCGGAAAGCGGATCATTGCCGATGATTTCACTAACCAATACGTCCGCCTTCTCAGGAAGCTCAATGCGACTTGACTCCCCCTCGATCAGGGTGATGCGATGATCAAGCTTATTTGCCTTGAAAAAAGCGCCAGCAAGCTTGGCGATGCTACTCGACCGCTCGACCGCATAGACGTGGCGGGCACCTGCTAATGCCGCAGATGCCGCAAGAATTCCGCTTCCCGTGCCTATGTCGAGTACCACGTCAGCAGGCTGAATCGTCGCGTTCAGTGCATGCTGATAGGCTAGAGTCCGAATGTCATCGCTCAACATTCTGATATGTACATTCAGGCTGGAAAATTTGCCCTCTTCCGATAGCAGCTCGATTGCCTCTACATCCGGACAAAGCAAAACGCCTGAACGAGCAAGAACGAGAACTTCGTTGCTGAGACGCACCCAGTCCAATACGCCCCGTGAGCGGGAGGAAAGTTCCTCCAGACCCTCAGCCAAAGTCTTTGGGGTCGCAAAAACCTCCAGAATGGCCAGCGCATGCACTCCGCACACCAGACTGCGGTCACCACAGGTCAGGGTAATGACCTCGCCTCGAATGACCACGGTAGCGTCGAACGCCCGCTGGAGCAACGTATCGCGGTTTAGAAAGAGAAGATCCGTCGACATCCCAGAGAGCATTATGGAAAATCAGGAATGGAAAGGCGCGGCGACAAAACGACCAATGAACGCTTCGGTCAACTCCACAAATCTTCCTACAACTGCACCAAAAATATCAATTGCAATCAAGTCCCAAAAAAAAGGCGCCAAGCCGGCGCCTTTTGAAGACTCTAAGTGCGAAAACTAACTGGCACCGTTCCCGTTCCCGGGGCTAAATCCACTTGCGTCGTCCCCAGGTTGGTCGACAGAATCTACGCGAGAGTCGGTTCCACCGCGAACATCCTTTGATCCCAGCACCGAGACTTTCGGCACTTGATATTTAACATCTGCTTTACCGTCCATTGAAACATCCCTATTTGTATTGGCCGATTTGAGAATTTTTACGAATTCCCAGGCTCAGTGTAGCGTACAAAAGACGCCACTGACAACCCCCTTAACATCCTCAATCGATACTTTACCTCAAATTCTTCGAAATCAATACCTTGCAAGTCCTCTTCCCAATTCCCTAACGCGTCCTGAAGGCAGTCAGAGTCCAAAAAGTTTTGCACCCGGGAATTTCCCCGTAGGCTCTCCAACTCTACCTGCAAACTTTCTCTAACCTCCGCCAACTCCAAATACCAATCCGCTGCTTGTAGGCCTAGAGTGGGAGAATCCAGTACTTCCGAAGGCAAGAGATTCCGCATAGAACACCGAAGAATCCACGCCTGTAGACCATCCCGGAAAAAATAGGACTCCGGCAACTGAAGACAGAATTCTATGAGATCCTGATCCGCCAACGGATGCCTTAACTCGATACCATCCGCATTCGCGGCCGCTGCAAATTCCCCGCTATCGAACCGACGCAACGCCTCAACTCGGCCTTTCCACCCATCTGCGCTTGGGCGATAGCTAAGATCAAAGCCCTTACTTTTTGCTCTTGCAGCAATTTCTCGTTCACTAAGTAACTCCGATCTTATCGGGGAGTACTCGTTTAACGATCTTTTTTTCAGTCCTCTGCGCTTTCGCACATAACTCCAGAAGAAAGACGGCAAATAAGCAGAAAGACAATATGCCAAAAGCGAGCGCGCTGTTACCCGGTGATTCCGTCTCTTTATAGCCTTAAACTCACCCCAAAGCTCAAGCAGTTTACCCCGCGCTAAAAGTCTAGGGAGCCTTGGTATTCCATGGTAGGAAATACTATAATTGCCTCTGGTTCCAGTGAGCAAAACACGAGCGCCAGCGCTGACCGCAAGCTTCTGCGAAGCTAATGCCCAACCAACATTGCAAGGATTCAGGGGCGAGCGGTCGAGCAACTCGACATACTCACTCAATGACGAAAGACCATCAGCAAGATGTGAACCGATAATCTTATGGTCGACATTGTCAAAAAGTTCAGCAACGGCGCGCGCGCCGACAGATTCGTCTCCGTGATACCGCTTAGGCAACTTGAGCTTACGATCGGAATCTGGGCTGGACGTTATCGCGACTAGCCGACGATTGGTCTTGCGGAGCTCTGTTGCCGCCAGCGCGACCACCGTAGAGCTATCAAGCCCAGAGCTTAGATGCGCTGCAATATTACCCGTACCGCCAATTCGCCGATTAACTGCAGTCTGCAAGACTTCGCAGAACCGTTCCATAGTTTCATCTTCGGAAATGACCCAAGCTTCCTGTCGTCTTCGGAAAGAATGATATCTTGTTTGCTTTTTCCTCGAGCCTTCAAATTCCAAATACGAAGCAGGAGGAACGCGGAAAATATTTTGGAAGAAAGAAGTTTCCGCTTCCATTGGTAGAAGACACATATAGTCAGTAAGAGCTTCATCGCAAACAGCCCTTTGGATGCCGGGAACCACAAACAGGCCCTTTGGCATGCTTGAAAAGGCAATGCAATTCTCACCTCTCGCCCAGAATAATGGCCGAATCCCGAGGAAATCCCGTACTAGAATAAGCCTTTGCTCTTTTTGATCGACTACTACACAAGCAAAATCACCCCTGAAATCAGATAAACAACTAACGCCAAACTTCGCCAGAAGAAGAAAAGCCAAAGTACTGTCAGCAGTCTGACTGCGATTTTCAATATCGAGATCGTACCGTGCTAAAAGCTCATTCCTGTTGTACAGGCGACCGTCAAAGAGGCCTAAATATCTACCATCTTCAGACATTAGAGGTTGACGGTCAAAGCGATCCTCCTGCTCAATCCGAAGCAGACAACGAACCATTCCAGTTGCCCGACCCACAAATACGTCTACACTATCGTTTCCATACACGCTGAGGACCCGACCCATTCGCTCGAGAATATCTCGGTCCGGATTTGAGCCATCCAACGTCATAATGCCGCCAATCGCAGTCATGGTAACGTTTGATCGCAGGATAGAGTATTCACTGTAGCCATAAAGTCGTTCACCTTTTATCACACGTCCAAATGTAACCTTGGACAACAACGAACTTGGTAAAGCCTCTCCCCCCTGTAACCACAACTTTCCCTGAATGAATCCAAGCATGCACATTAAAGCCCGAATTGTCCGCTCGCTTATTCATGCCAAAGAATAATGCGTAGGGAATCCTATACATTCTGAGCAACCCTATTGCCACCAAGGCCTGCGGAAAGCAATTTGATTCCCAAGGAGTATATCTAGATGCAGTTTGAACGGAGCTTGCGATTGATGAAGCAACCCCTTCCTGCCATTCACCTGCGGGTGCGCAGAAAGCATGTGGTCCAACCGGGCAGCCGAACGTGCCGGCGAGCTTACGAAAGGAAATCACCGAAATGCAAACTTTAGCCACCCCGAGCCCCACCCAAACCGGCACGAGATGAATTTTTACAAAAGCGCTATGGCTCCAGAGGCTTTTGGCTTTTCTTAGGACTACGGACACTGATTACCCGGCTCGCCTCAGGCCAGCTTTATCAGGCCTAGTCTTTCCAGTTCTGCGATAAACGCCAAAATGTCATCTCGACACGCCTTCTCGGGGACATCACAAGCGCGGCTGACTTGAGTCACCAATTCATCGACAGATCTCGGTGATTGCAGCAATTCCCAGATCATCGGCGCAACCCCCTCCAACGCGTAGTAAAGCCCCCGCGCCGGATCCATCATGACAAGCTCGTCGTCAATCTGTGCGGCAATCAGGTCAGACCGTCGTTCAAACCTATCCACACCCTTACTGTCCATACACACCACCTGCACATTCCGAATAAGCCAATTAATCTAGAATTTAATCACTTTAAGATATCACGATGACAACCAGCACTGCCGACCGAACGCAGAGAGAATATATACTTCCATAGCAGCACTCCTGGCTTGCAATCCAGAACATCCCATCACTTTCGTGTACAGCAATTACAGTTGTTCAAACCTATCTTTAAACACATGATCAACGGGATGCATGCACTCGATTGCAATATCACTGATATCAGAGCTAAATATTACACCCGAAGGGTTGGAGATGGTACAAAGCGCAGTGGCCATGCTGGATTCCGGGGAAAACTCCACAACATACGACTCGCCAGGCTCAAGCCAGGCCTGAAATGTAAAGGGTCCGTTCCCCTTTATTCCAAGAACTTCAGAGTCATTCAACAATAGATTGAAAGGGCCCCGCTCCCACCCTGCCACGGATCCACCAACCGAATAGCGTGGCCTTTCTATTGCGCCGATATCGACACTAACTCCGGAAATCCTACGATTCCCTAGCAGATCAAAATCCGCAGCCACTGAACTTGAATCACCAGCATCTATCCCAGGTGACTCCTTCTGAAGTTGGTACTCAAATTCCGTCGGCCCAGGGGTCTGAGTAGTTGCGAGGCCCTCAAAAAGGGGGTCAACATCAAGATTCGAACCACCGTCCTCTCCGAAAGCGCTATTCCAAGAGGCACCGGAACCACCGCTTCCACCTACAATGGAGTACGAGATTAGAGGAGCGGAATTGAGGTTAAAGAGTTGGCTCTCGGCTGCAGCCCCATTTTCCCAGACAATGCTATTAAATAGGAGAATCTGTACTGATCCTCCCCTTTTGCCTTCCGAATAAAGTGCACTACCATTGCGCATCGCAAGGTTGTCCGCGAGAGTCGTATTCGCCAGCAACACTTCACTGGTTCCCTCTCGGTCCCCGATGTTATAAAGCGCACCACCGTCCATGACTGCGTGGTTTGCCACGAAAAGTGAATTCCTGATATCCGTATCAATCTCCGGGTATACAGATCCCTGAGTACTAGTAAACCAATCCGACGAGCCGTCAATATGAGTCAGGTCGCCAACAAACCTATCAAAGCTTCCGCCAGATGGTATTTCCCCGGTTCCATCGAGATACATTCCGCCACCAAAATTTGCCTGATTAGACTCAAGGACTATCCGATCCAGGCTAGCCTTGATAGCACCTACCAACCCCCATAAGTAGAGACCACCTCCAAACTGTGCGGAGTTTCCGGAGATTCTGGAACCTTCTAATCGAACAAGGCTCTCACTCCCGCTCCGGGCTTCTACGAATATTGCCCCGCCAGCAACAATAGCTTGGCTCGATAGAAAGTCAGAGTTCGTGACCGCAATTTCGGCGGAGCCGTCACCGCTAGTCACAGAGTACACAGACCCTCCCCGTTCATCCGCCGAATTTTGGTAAAACTCAGTGCCGTCGATTGTTGCTTTTGTCTCACCATTGAACCCATCAACAAAAACGGCCCCACCGAATGACGAGGAATTCTGCAGAAAACTCGATAGATTTAATGAAAGATCCGTGAAACCGGAGCCACCTCCGCGATCATAGATCGCGCCACCGCTAATCCCAGAGGTGTTGCCAATGAAATCCGAATCGCCGATCGCTGACGTCACTAAGCCACCTTGAGAACCATCGTTATAAATCGCGCCCCCAAATTGTCCAGCGCTGTTGGAAAGGAACCTAACCCTCATTAGGTGGACGGAAGAGTTTCCAGAAGAGGAACCATCGTTGTATACCGCACCACCACGCAGCGCCTGGTTATTTGCGAATTCAACATCCGAAATCAACATCTCACCGACACCTTGGCCGCCCCGTCGGTCAATAAACAACGCTCCACCGTTCCCATCGGCCCAATTTCCCACAAAAAGCAGATTGCTCAGTGTCGGTGCACAGTCAAACTCTTGACCTCGACAAACCAAGCCACCACCATTAGCAGAAGCGCCGACCCCGCTAGCGTGCCCCTGCGTAACAATGAATCCGTCAATAAAGGTCTCGTTCGTAATATCCTCTCCACTTGGGGAACCATCCACAGAGATCACATTGTAAGCCCGGAACGGGCCACCAAACTCCTCGGGATAAAATCCGGTCAATACCGTTTCATTGCCTTGCCAATCCCTCTCCTCAGCAAACTGCTCTGTACCGAAGAACCCTCCCAACAGGCGAATGCCGTCTCGGTTGATAGCAAAGGATGCGCTTCTATTATCGTCGGGATCGGCTTTTCGAGTCGGCCGGTAAATTCCAGCAGCAACCCAAATTTCCTCAACAGCTGATCTCGGATCGTCCAGCGCCAATTGCAAGCTATCGTATGCATTGTCCCATGAGGTACCGTCATTCAGCCCTTTCGAGGAAAGGTCAACAAAAACTTGCGCAGCAGCAGTTCCCGGTGAAAACATCGAACCTAATAAAAGCAACGTGAGAAATTTAAACAATCTAGGCGAAAGCAGTCGCCCAAAGCGCTGCACGATAAACATAAAATGCCTCCAGAGACCCACAAATACAGGGGTTACAAGCCCAAACACACCGAAATTAGAGCAATTCATCAGACAAGGCCTCAAATACGGCGTCAGCAACATCTTCCGCCCGATTTAAATTCAGTACCTTTGGATAAAACCGAAGAAGATTATTCTGAGAGCCTATTGCTACTACGCTAATATCAGACTCCTTGAGATGCGCAAGTACAGATCTCAAATGCTCCTCAAGAACACCTCGCCCGTTTGCGCAAACTGTAGCTTCATCATACGGAACACCGTCGGAAAATACCAGAATACTCTTTTTCTTCTCCGATCGCTCTTTCAGCCTCTGACCGGCCCAATCCAGAGCTTCGCCATCAAAGTTCTCCTGGCCGAAGCCTTTAGCCAACATCAAGGACATTTGGTTTCTAACATGAGCCCAGTGCTGATTGAAACTCTTGTAGACTATATGTCGGGTAGCATTGAGTCGACCAGGAAAGTCAGGCCTACCCACAGAATGCCACTTCTGCCAGACAGGGTTTTCCTTCATGTACGCAGTCGTAAAGCCCAACACCTCGGAACGAATGCCGCACGTTTCCAACATATTAACGGCCACATCAACCACTTGACAACAAAGCTGCTGTTTTAGCCCTCGCATAGACCCAGACTGGTCTACAAGAAAAACCACACAGGCATCACGAGACTGTCTACGAATTTCGTTTCTAAATATACGTGGATTCGGCTTGTTAAAGGCAAGACGATACAGCCGCCGACCGTCTATTCGTCCTTCCTCTTGATCGAAGTACCAGGTTTTGGGTCTTGTCGACAGAATTCGGCTTTGAAGACGACTCGACAAACGGACAGCCTTCCCCCTACCGACGGAGCCAGCGGGCCGCAACGAACCTGGGTCTACATGATGTAGCCAGCGATTGGCAGGCCCGATCTCATCCCACTGTGTATCGAATATCCGATACTGTATATATTTCCGATCGATCGCAGATTCGTCTCGCGCCCCACCTTTTGAAACGGTACCATCAAAAGAAATGAGCGAGAGCTGGTTTTCTTCTTGAGATGCCGTGCCGCGCACTGAAGGTTGATAATTGGAAGCCATGTGAACCGAAGTCAATTCGGCCAGAACAGGTCCTAAGCTTTCCGCAAATTGACGCTGATCCCTCAAATGTCGTGCGGCTCGTTCTAGACAGGTCACCAATATCCTTTGATCTAGAGACTGAGCACCTACTCGAAAACGAAGCAACTGCGAGAATCTCCAGCGAATAGCGCCATTTGATTCCACCCACTCAGGAAAACGGTTCCGAACACTCTTCGGAATCCGCTCCGGGTCCGCAAAGGCCTCCCTGGCCAATACGTAAAGGCGCTCTGCAAGCCTGTTAAGGCTGTCCGAGACATACATAGGTGACAGATTCTGTGCCATACCAGATAATTCCAGACTGGCCAAAGCCTCCACCCGAGCAAGTTCAAAAACCTTAAGGTAATCAAGCTGTGAACTCGGTAAACGGGGAGTAGTAGCGGGATCGTGCCACCTTAACCAAGCTGCCGCAGAGTCACTGCTTTTTCTGTTCCTAACCTGCTCGAGCACCGCCAGTGATCGTCGATTTTTCGACACTCTGATTCCGGAAAATATCCTTCCCCAACTACGCAGTGCAAGAATAACCGCTGAGTCTCCCCCGCCATCAACTATCAATCTTTTCATTGATCAATTCCGCATTGAAGCAGCGCTGGAATAGCTCTTTGAGCAACGTCTGCTCATCAGAATCGAGCCTATTAAAAAATGCAAACCGAAATGCTTCCGCCACATTTTTCAGGACAAGATAGTTTTGGCCCCAGGTAATTAGGGTTCTTAACGACAACAGGGTTGAAATATCCGCCTGATAATAGGCTTCGCGACAAAAGTTGGCGAACTTCACCATGTTACGTATCAGGTCGATAGGAATATCCGGTAACCTCTTCTTTAAAATGCGAACCTCGGTATCCTCAGCCAGATAATCAAGCTTCACGATGCACTGCCACCTATCCATCTGAGCCTGGTTTATTGCCTGCGTACCAATATAAAGACCACTTGAATCACCCTGTCCCGCGGTGTTTGCGGTAGCAAACAGCCTGAAACCGGGATTCGGCAGAATGACCTCGTTCTGATCAAGAAGAGTCAAGCGTCCCTGAGACTCCAACAGCCTCTGAATGACAAACATAACCTCAGGAATCCCTGCATCATACTCATCTAGCACAAGCGCTACCGGATTCTGGACGGACCATACTAAAAGTCCTGGGACAAACTCCGTAACCTGCCTCTCATTTCTGACTGTAACCATGTCTCGCCCAATCAGGTCGGCTCGCGTAACGTGGCCGTCCAGGTTGATCCGGAGGCATGGCCAATTCAAATGCGCAGCAACTTGTTCTATGTGTGATGTCTTTCCACTCCCATGCGGGCCATGGATATATACACGACGATCATAAGAAAATCCCAGAAGCACAGATTTAGTTACCTCAGGGTCGAAACGGAAGCCTTCGTCGATCTCTGGGACATGTCTATCCCTTTTCGAAAAACCCAAAACTCGCCACGGAACTTCAATGCCGAAAGCGGCAAGAGTATCAACGGGAGTGTCCGGAACTGAGTTTGGCTCAATCACTGGAGATCCTGCAGTCATCGACTTCCCTGATCAACTTTTCAAGCGGACGCAACTCGCTGTCCATATTGTCCAACGACCATTGTCTCCGATAACGGTAGACATCAACCAATGAACACAATTCTGTAATGCTATGTAACAAGCTTTCAGGCGCCCTGAACCAGTGGGCCATGAAGGGACGATAGATAGCTAGTCTACACGCATTAAATGCTTCCACGCCACTCAGGCGCTCTACGGTTGCAATCGCGTTCGGTGACGCACGATCCAGAACAATTATCGCCTTAAGTACAGTTGGCATTGGCATCGCGTTGTCTTCAAGATAAACCTGAAACTTGCTGGTCTTAGTTAGATCCTGGACAAGCTGATGGGGCTGATAGTTCAGGCGCTCTAACGCATCGTCCCATAACTTTAATTTTCGGGGCCCGGAATGCAATACACATTTGCCACGGGATGCATGAATTACAGAGACATCATCAGACACCAGCTTCCAATCGTATTTTTCTTTGAGCCAAGCTGCGATGGTTGATTTACCAGCACCCGAATCGCCGGAAAAAGCCCATACACCAGTATCGGATTGAACCGCGCTTACATGAAGCGGCAGAGAGCCTCGCTGATGCAAGATGGCGGCGAACGCGCTTCCCAATAAGAAAGTTCGCAGGTCCGGCAATGCCGCGCCGACGCCGGGTTCACGCGCTCGATCCAATCTCCTGTCTACTGTAATTCGTCTACCGTGTGAAACCATGTACCTTGCGATGTCTTCGACCTTAATCAGACAGGAGGAGTTTCCGTAGGATATCCAACCATAATCTTTCTTCGTGTTTTCGAGAAACTCAGGGACATGTCCTATTTCAATACTAACGTCCGGGCTGCATGCCGCGATGGGCGTCAGCTCGGGCAAAGCAACTTCGGATGCTACGCTCAGTCCGTAAACAGCGTAATAATAACGAGCGCCAGTTAAGTCGATTTTCGTTTCTGGATTCAAAGCTTTTCCCGTTTTTACTTTGCTGCCTAAAGTCTAGTGAGGTAGATCATTTTATTCTGCGGCATCATCTCGGCTATCACCGGTTTTTTAACAGCAATGTCTGTCATAGATTGCGAAAGAAGTGGAACCTCATCGCTTCTTGGCTCCATAACCCCAAATGTACGGCACTCCAGACCGTCGACAGCACCCCCGAGCACGAAATTTAGGGTATTGAGGTTTCTGTACTGCCAGACTCAATTCGGGTGGACATAGTTTTCTGCCTCTCGGTAATATTTGCCTTGTCGATTGAAAGCGCGGTAATAGAACCCTTTTCGTTGCATCAGTTCTTCGTGCCGGCCGGCCTCTTCGATTCTGCCCCCCTCCAGTACATATATGTAATCAGCCAAGCGAATGGTCGATAGCCGATGGCTGATGATCAGCGCCGATCGTCCGCCGATGCGTTCGCGGAAGTTTTCGAAAAGCTCGAATTCTGCGTTCGGATCAATAGCGCTGGTTGGCTCGTCCAGAATGGCCACGCTCGAAGGGCGTAGAAAGGCCCTTGCCAAGGCAACTTTCTGCCACTGCCCAACGCTCAATTCTAATCCACCGTCAAATGATCTGCCGAGGAAAGTATCATATTTTTTCGGCAGAAGCTTGATGAACTCCTCAGCCCCCGCCTGTCGCGCCGCCGCAGCAATTGCTGGACTCTCAGGCGGGCAATCCAAATCGCCGAAGCGGATATTATCCCGAACCGTGGTCGCATAGCGCGCGAAATCCTGAAACACCACGCTGAACAACGAGCGATATTCTTCCAGATCGAACGCGCTCGCGTCCCGGCCGTCGACCAGAACCCTGCCCGCCGTCGGGTTATACAGCCGACACAGCAGCTTGATCAGCGAAGTCTTGCCGGATCCGTTGGAGCCAACCAGAGCCACGACCTGGCCCGGCGAAATACTCAGGTTGATGTCGTGCAACACCTTCTCCCGACAGCCGGGATAGGTGAAATCGACTCCCTCCATACGTAGTTCCACGCCAGTCTGCTTGGGCAGAGCAATCGGGCATGCGGGGCTGGTGATCTGCGGCCGGACCTCCAGGAACTCAAAGAGTTGATTAATATAAAGATGATCCTCGAACAACCTCGAAATCTGCCCGACCAGTTCTTGCCCCATGCCTTGAGCCCGCTGCAAGATCAGCAGGAAAAGGACCAGATCGCCGACCGTATTCCTGCCCTCCGAGGTCTGCAGGGCAAGGTAGGCTAGCGCGCCGAAAAAGACCGTCGTCGCAATCACGCCGACCGCAGTCTCGACCAGTGCCCGCCGGCGGTTGATGTCAAATTGCTCGCCCCGGATGGTGCCGCGGATGCCCGAATAGAGGTCACGAAATACCGATCCGAGCTGGTTCAGTCTTAGTTCCTTCGCATGAAAGTCCGAGGTCAGCAGCCAATCGAAATATCCGGCCCGGCGCTCCAACTGAGTCCGCCGCTTGCGCCATTCATACAAAATCCGCGTAAAATGCAGCCGCACCAGCAGCGCCGGCACGATGGCGATCA
>SLCI01000124.1 GCA_007125875.1 Kiritimatiellia bacterium
CCGGTCGACATCGCGATGGTTTTGGATCCGATGTTGGCCACTGGCGGATCGGCCATAGCGGCCTTGGACGCGGTGTATGAGTGGGGTGCCAAAGAAGTCAGCTTGCTGGCGATGATTGCAGCGCCCGAAGGCATTCAAGCCGTGCATGAGAAATATCCGGATACAAAAATTTTCGTGTGCACGATTGATCAAGGGCTGAACGAAAATGCCTTTATCATGCCGGGTTTAGGTGATGCAGGCGACCGCATTTTCAATGCGCAGCCCGATCTGGACGCGTAATCACAGCGTAGCCTCTGCGCTCCCCTTCCATGCATTTCATTCTGAGGTGATGTTATGAACCAGCAAGCACGTCGCAATCCACTGAAAGACCAAGCAGGCGGCCTGAAACAGGTAAAGAATTTACTCGCTGTATCCAGCTGCAAAGGCGGGGTCGGTAAATCGACCGTAGCTGTGAACCTGGCTTGTTCATTGGCGAAACGAGGCTTGAAAGTAGGTATTTTCGATGCGGATGTGTACGGTCCGAGCTTGCCAACGGTCGTGCGCCCTGCGAGCACGGATCTCTTTAGCCGGAATGACCTCATCCTGCCCTTGGAATACGAGGGCATGAAGCTGATGTCATTTGGCTACGTTCCAACCGGTGCAGGCGGGAGCGGCGCGGCCATTATGCGTGGACCAATGGTCACGCAGATCATCAACCAACTGCTGACCGGTACGGAATGGGGTGCGCTAGATTATCTGGTGATCGATATGCCGCCGGGCACGGGCGATGTGCAGCTTACCTTGACCCAATTGATTCCGTTAACCGCTGCCGTCATTGTGACGACGCCACAAGAACTCAGCTTCGTTGATGTGGTGAAAGGCATTCAGATGTTTCAAAAGTTGAAGGTGCCAACGGTAAGTGTAGTCGAGAATATGGCCTACTTTAAGTGTGATGAATGTAGTTCGAAGAAGTATCTCTTCGGTCCCGGCGTAAAACAACGGTTGGTGGATCAATTTGGCATCAAAAACGCGTTTGAGCTGCCTCTGCAGCAGGAGCTGTCGCGACTCAGTGATGCGGGACGACCTTATGTATTGGAACACGACGACGCAATTGCGCAAACGTTCCAGCAACTAGCTGAAGCAACGGTTGCAGAGATCGATAGATTGCGGGAAGAGTCGGCGGGCATGCCGTCGACACGTTTTGTGATTGGACGTGGCGTGGTGATCACATGGCCTGACGGCAGCGAACAGGATATTGATGCCGCCACGATGCGACGTGCCTGTCGCTGTGCTCACTGCATCGAGGAGACGACGGGGAAACAGTTGCTCGATCCAGCATCGGTATCCGAAGATATTTATCCCAATGAAATTCAGCCGATGGGAAATTATGCTGTTTCGGTGCAATGGAGCGATGGCCACACGACGTCGATCTATCCCTACGATCTGCTGGCGGACTTGGCGCAGTCCTAGGCGGGATTGGGCTGTTGGTGCTGCATGAGATCCCTCGACTACGCTCGGGATGACACCACAACATAGTGTTGTCGTGATAAAGAGTGTGCCACGAGGCAATGCTACTCGCGCTGATTACGATCGCGCGGCAGTGGATCCATACGCCATTGCGGTTCACTGAGGGTACCATCCAAGCTGAATTGCAGCAGGCGCGATACCGGGTATGTCACAAAACGAACGGCATCCACGAGGAATCCTCTTCGTAGAGGCTGGACTTGGACCGTGAAATCGAGGCGATCATCGAGGTGGTAGTTCCCCCATCCGCGTAAACTGATGATGTTACCGGTGAGACGAATTTCATCGGAACTAATTTTTCGCTCTGCGATGGTGAACTCGGATCGCACATCGGATTGCACGGCGAATCCGAGTCTTGGATACACGCGCCCCAGCAATTCCGACAAGCCTCCGAACAAGCGAATTTGGAAGATCTCGCCATCTTGAATGCGCACGCGTCCTTCGCCCGTCAAGCTCGCGCGCCAATCCGATTCCGCGGCCCCTTCCAATGTAAACCGGCCGGATAGATCGCCCCGTTGGAGCTCGGTTTCCACCTGTCGCAAATCCCGCGTGAGTGCCGCAAAGGATACGCCGGACACGGACCCATCGGTCCAGTATTGCACGGAATCATCGCCACCAACCCGCGTCATTTCCACGACACCTTCAAGGGTTCCACCATAAAGACTAGCCGTCAAATTGGTGAGCAGAATGGCGTCTCCTTTGGCTATCCACTCCAGCGAACAGTGGTCAGCAATTAACCAACGCCATCCAACATTTTCGCCCTGCCCAATGGCAACATAATCAGTCTCCTTGTGCTGGCCGTAATCGACGCGACCAGCCAGATCGACGGTCACCGGTCCCTCAAACCGGAAGGCGCGCAAAATCCTTTCGACTGCGCCGCCAGCAATTCTACCCAAGGCGCGCGGATCAATGCTGCTGGATACATCTAAATCGATCCACTGATTATTGAAGTCCATTTGATACCAGCCCTCGACCTGTCCCTCGGGGCGCGTGGCCAAAAGCGGCTCAATGCGCATGACGCGATTACTGACTTGGAAGGTCGAATCGAAAGAGTCGATACGAGACCCGGCATATACAAAATCCTGTCCGCGAATATCGCCGGAGAAATGGAAAAGCGGATCATCAAACACATTGCCTGAGAAGGCCACGTCAATTTCCGGCAGGGTTTCATCAAAGGCAATTTGCTGAATGATCTCCGCGGCGATGCGAGAATATCCGGCTACGGGCAAAACCACTTGCGGATCAAACGATGCAACGACCTCGCCATAATACGTTCCGTCATCCAGATTAAATGTGGCGTGACCGCGAGCAGGCCCTTGTCCTTTGTTCTGTCCCAGTACCGCGTCAATCTCAAAGACCTCTACCGACGGACCGATACGCAAGACATTTGCCTGAAACGAATCCATCCAGACGCCGTGTGCCTCGATCGATTCGGCGTTGATGCGTCCGCGCACCCCTTGCCCCAGTTTTTCCCACGCAGAAGGTCCGATCACTAGTTCAACTTCGGTTGCGCCGAAGGCATTGATACGAAACCGCTCCATGGGTTCGCGCACCACCGTGGGCAGCAGATTGCGCCAATAGACGGGTCGCAGATCACTAAATATGTAGGCCTCCGCATGATCCTCACCCCAGTCGAAGCGGGCAGACGCCTCGAGACGTTCGTTATCGGCAAGCAGTTGTAGTAACGACACATCAACGACACGATTAGAGATCGTTAATTCGTACCGTGCCTGGTCGAAGCGCAACCCTTGATAGCTCAGTGCTTGGATCGAGCCTGCACTGCTTAAACGGACGCGTTCTTCAGCATTCCAATCGAGCGCTAAATCCAGCGAGGCTACTGATTCATCCCCGAATTGTAGTGACTTCAATTCACGGATCGCGGTCGCTACCCCTGCAGGCGGTTCTTCGCGCCATGTCTCCCATTGCTGATCGATTCGTTGGCGCGGGCCAGGTTCTACAGGGCGAGACGCCCACTGCGCAACGCCTTCGGCATAGAGTTGCAGACCGCGTAGCTCACCCCGGAGCGCGTGCACCGTGACTTGATCCGGAGCCAGCTCCAGTGCTGAATAAAATAGGTCAACGCGCAAGACCTCAGGCGCATGTAAATCGCGTAACGGCTCTAACAAGTTAACATTGGCTTCGGCATCTTTAATAAAAATGCGAGCGGATAACCATTCGCGGCGAATGAGGTCGCGCAGACGAAATTGTATCAATACCTCGTCCGCTGTCACTGCAGGATACTGA
>SLCI01000201.1 GCA_007125875.1 Kiritimatiellia bacterium
AACATCGTTTCTCTGGTGAGGGACATAGACGCAGTGGACGGCGTCGAGCAACTGGCGATGACAACGAACGGCATTCTGTTAAAGACGCTGGCAGAGCCACTCAAAGCCGCAGGACTACAAAGGCTCAATATCAGCATTGACACGCTCGACCCAGTCAAGTTCCGGCGACTGACGCGTTGGGGCCGCATTGAAGATGTCTGGGCAGGAGTTGAGGCGGCGGAGAATGCTGGGCTCGATATTAAGATTAACGCGGTGGTGGTTCGGGGGCAGAACGATCAAGGAGATGCGGTCGACCTGGCGCGCTTGACTCTAGACCATTCTTGGCAAGTTCGGTATATCGAGGTCATGCCCATGGGCCGGGTGGCCGAATTTCAGAAGTCGTCCATCGTGCCGGAAGACGAGCTTAGAAAAACGATTAGCGATGCGCTGGGGCCGCTGCACATGCAAAACGACGGCAAACTCGACGGAGAAGCCCGGATGTTTAAGCTGGAAGGCGCAAAAGGCTCCCTTGGTTTTATCAGTGCCGTGACGAAACCGTTTTGCTCCGGCTGCAATCGAGCTCGACTCACAGCGGATGGCCGCCTTTTGCTGTGCCTGTTAAGGGATCAGGAACTCAACTTGTTGCCTTACCTGCGTGATGGTGCATCCGATGATCAATTGGTGGAATTGATTGAAGACAGCATCTGGCATAAACCTTGGGGACACGGCTTGGCTCAGAATATCCGTCCCTCTCGAAACATGTCGGAGATCGGCGGATGAGCGCTCACTTGATATCCACCACTGAAGCGAGCAGCCTGATTGAGGCGCATATGCCCGCTTACAAAATCGTGACTGTCCCTCTCCACGAAGCAAGCGGACGGATCCTGCGGAGTCCCCTTCTTGCGGATCGCGATCTTCCGCCTTTTGATCGGGTCACTATGGATGGGGTCGCCATCGATTATGGGGCCTGGCAAGCGGGGGTGCGCTCGTTTCGGGTAGAGGGCATCGCTGCCGCAGGGCATCCCCAACGGTCTCTAGCCGATTGCAAGGGAGCCTGCATACAGGTTATGACCGGCGCCATGTTGCCTGCACAATGTGACACGATCATCCCCTTTGAAGACGTAGAACTCCAAGATGATCACGCCCATATCAAGCCGAGTTCGACAGTGACACCGCTGACCTTCCTGCACAGTCAGGGCTCTGACCGGCGCGCAGGTGAAGTGATTGTCGCGGCGGGACAACGCCTGCAGGGCACTCACTGCGCCATTGCAGCGGCAGTTGGCTCCGCCCAAATCGATGTAAGCTATGTCCCCACCATCGCGCTGGTATCGACCGGAGATGAGTTGAAGCGAGTGGAGGACACGGTCGAACCCTATCAAATACGATCGGCAAATGATTTTGGGATGGCCGCCTCACTTCGCAACGAGGGATTTAATGACATTACCTGTGCGTACTTAGCCGATGATCTGGAGCAGTCCGTGGCTCAGCTCGGCCCCTTACTCGAGTCGCATGATGTGCTGATTTTGACGGGCGGGGTATCGATGGGCAAACGCGACTTCATCCCGGCAGCGCTGGAAGAACTCAATGTGATGTGCCATTTTCATAAAATCAGACAAAAGCCGGGGAAACCAATGTGGTTCGGCACCAGCGCTAGCGGAAAGCCCATATTCGCCCTACCCGGCAACACCGTATCGTCGTTGGTCTGCCTGCATCGCTATGTCTTGCCGGCTCTACTGCATGCGATGCAGGCTCTGTCCCCGAAACCGCAGTACGCGGTCCTCTCAGAAGCCTATCGGTTCACGCCGCCGTTAGCCGGCTTTTTGCCCGTCAAGATCGAGTCTCAGTCGGATGGCCGTTTGCTCGCTCATCCCGTTCCGACAAACACCTCCGGGGATTATGCCGCCTTGAGTTCGAGTGACGGTTTCGTTGAGTTACCCGAAGGAAGTGATATTTTCCTTATGAACGATGTTTTACGCTTTTACTCCTGGAGCTAAAGATGCCTCTGAGCCATATCAATGAAGCGAATGAACCGACGATGGTTGACGTAGGTGCCAAAGCCGTGTCCCGACGCACTGCCTGCGCCGAAGCTACACTCCAATTCCCCGACGGCGTGTTGGAACAGTTGAGGGACACAGAAAGCGGGGCGGCTGATAAGGAGCTGCATAGCCGCAAAGGGCCGGTGCATCAAACCGCTATTTTGGCCGGTATCATGGCGGCCAAAAAGACCAGTGAACTAATCCCGCTTTGTCACCTCATCCCGCTCGAAAACTGTTCCATCACGATTGAGCAAAAGGGCGCCAACCAATTGCGCCTGCGCTGTGAGGTGTGTGCCAGCCACAAAACCGGCGTTGAAATGGAGGCTTTGACCGGGGTTTCAGTCGCCGCACTGACGATTTACGACATGTGCAAGGCGCTCTCGCACGGGATCGAAATTCAGCAGATCAGGCTCGTAAGCAAGACGGGCGGCAAGAAGGATATTCAGTGATGCAGGTCGAAGTGACCTATTACGCGATGTTGCGGGAACGACGCGGACTGAGCGTGGAAACGATCCAAACGGAAGCCGCTGGCTTAGGGGCGCTGTACGACGATCTGGCGGGTAAATATGGGCTACCGACGGAGCGTCATCACCTGAAAGTGGCCGTTAATGACCAGTTTGCTTCCTGGGAGAATTCTTTCGCATCTGGTGATCGTATCGCATTTATCCCCCCTGTGTCTGGAGGCTGATTATGTTCGCATTATCTGATCTTCCTCTGCTTGAACACTCACTGGTCCAGTCCCTGAACGATCCTGCGGCGGGGGCTCTGGTCACTTTTGAAGGGCGCGTCCGCCAACAGAACCAGGGTCGTGCAGTGACCCGTTTGGAGTATGAGGGGGCTGAGTTATTAGCCGCCAATGAGTTTCAGTCGATCGAAGCCGAGGCCTGCCAACGCTTCGATATCACTCAGCTTCACTGCGTACACCGCACCGGCATGCTGGAAATTGGGGAAATCGCCGTCTGGATCGGTGTCCTTGCCCCTCATCGCGGCCCCGCTTTCGATGCCTGCCGTTACCTCATCGATGAACTTAAGAAGCGTCTGCCGATCTGGAAAAAGGAATACTATGCGGACGGCGATTCCGGCTGGATTAACGCGCCCTAGTTATCCATTTGTCAGGACCACACTCCACGCGCGACACCATTAGTAGTTAAGAAAGGAAATAATTATGAGGTGGATAGTCATGATCGTAGCAATGATGGGGTTAAACACAGCATATGCCTTGCAACCGGGCGACTCTGTTCCTGACATCAGGTTACCTTCAACGGCGGGCGAGGACTTGAGCCTGCATGACCTGCAAGGGCACTGGGTCGTACTCTACTTCTATCCGCGGGCCTTCACGCCCGGCTGCACGGCCCAATCGTGTTCATTACGTGATGAGTTCGGGGACATAGAAGCACGCGGAGCAAAAATCATCGGAGCCAGCCTCGATTCACCTGAACGTCAAAAGGCCTTCAAAAAAGAGCATGCTCTACCTTTCGAATTGCTGAGCGACATCGATAAAGAGCTTGCGCGAGCATTCGACAGCCTGATGATCGGAGGTTTAGCGGCAGCGCGGAAGACCTTCATCATTAATCCGGACGGAAACGTAGCACATCGTTTCGATCGCCCCCGAACCGCGGATCACGCCGATGAGGTAATCGCCAAACTCGACGAGTTGATGACGATAGATTGATCTGGCAACTTTTCTATTCTCTGTCGGCACGGTCTTCGGCCAGCGCGCGCAGTGCCCTTACGTCTAGCTTGCCGCTGCCGAGCACGGGCAAATTATCGACCACATGATAGGCTTTCCGGTGGGGACGCCATAGTGGTGGCAAATGGCTGTTTTGCACAATCTCATGAAGCTTTTCCGCGTCCCCAGCTTCCTTCTTGTAAAGCACCACCAGTTGCTCGCCCTTTTTCGGGTTCGGCGCTGATGTCACAGACAACACCTGCTCGTATGTGCCTAAGCCGGCATAAAGCACTTCCTCGACCGCAATGTGCGGCACCATTTCTCCGCCAATCTTGCTGAAACGCGCCAGACGATCCTTTATCCGAATGAATCCCTGCTCGTCTACTTCGACTATGTCCCCGGTCACATACCAGCCGTCTCGCATGGCTTTGCGCGTCTCATCCTCGTTGCGCCAATATCCCTGCATCACGTTGGCCCCGCGAACCAATAAGAGGCCTTCCGAAGCGAGAGGCATGGGATCTAGTGATTCGGGATGCACCATCCGGATCGCAACCCCGGGCAACGGCTGCCCAACTGTTCCCTCACGGGATGTATCCACATGACTCCCATCAATGGCGGTGGAAGGCAAATTAACGGAAATGACTGGGGAACATTCAGTCGCTCCATATCCTTCCAGTGGCCGGATCCCAAATTTGCTTTCAAACGCATCGGCCAGCGACGCTTTCAACTTTTCGGCCCCAGCGACGACATAGCGCAGGGATTTGAAGTCCTCGACATTGATTTTACGCATATAGCCCAGCAGAAATGTGGGAGTCGCCAGCAATAAAGTACATTTATTATCACGAACCACTCGCGCGATCTGCTTTGTCTCGGTCGGATTGGTGTGATAGGCCGCCCCAATTCCGCTCAGCAGCGGAAACCAGAAGGTGGCGGTATAGCCAAAGGAATGAAAGAAAGGCAGCACGGCACAAATTCGCTCATCTGGCTCCGGTTGGTACACCAAACGGAAGGCTTCCACATTCGAAAGAATATTATGATGAGACAACATGACACCCTTCGGTGTCCCCGTTGATCCAGAAGAGAACATGATCGTCGCCACTTGATCTGGATCGCCTTCTATGTCCCCCAACAAGGCCACGCGCCTGCCGAAGCGGGCCTTTAGCAGTGTGTTTAGGCGTCTACCCGTCGTCACCCCGCCCAAAAGCTCTTCCAGGTAAAGGCTACCCGAGGGTGCTTCGAGGGACTTTAACTTGTCGACCAGTTTCCGCGACGTCAATACGGTGCTGATGTCACACTCGTTCAAACAATGATCACGGAATTCGTTTGATGCCACATAACTGAGATTTACCGGCACCTTCCCGAGCAGGGACACAGCCAAATTGGTAATCACGGCCCCTACCGATGGTGGCAGCAGGACACCCACAAACCGCTGGTCGCGTGTCTCATCTCGAATCAAATCAGCCAAAATCAACGCGCCGGTGAGGGTTTTACCATAGGTCAACTGCTTGCCGGTCGTATCACTGATCGCTGTGCGAGACCAATTTTGGCGGGCCGAGTCGAAAAAGGCTTGCGGGAGTGTCCCCCGCTGCGTCTTTCGTTCCTCGAAATACTCGATTGACCGCTCTCGGATGGCTGCCTGCACGTCAACCAAGCTGGGTGAAGATTCTTCCAGCGGTGCCCCGAAATGCACGGCAACCCGATACGGCATAATGCGCCAGCGACTCAGTCCCTTTTTGCAACGTAAGGCGCTGCGAAGTGTCCCCCACTCACCACTACCGTAGAAAGGGACCACTTCGACGGCATCTTCGCTCGGCAGCAAACCATTCAGTGTCCCCTTTAACTCCGCCGCAAAGCCGGGCTCGCCAATGAGCAAATCGACGGGGACATAGACGGCCTCGCCGTCAGCCAGCGCAGCCTGCATACGGTCGAGAGTCTGAACCCGGGAGGCGCTTTCCGACCAGTGTACAGGAATCGCGCCCGCCAAGCGCAGCAGGGCTCTGGCTGGATGCCGCTCAAGAAAGTGACGGGGACATAGAAAGCGGATACGGCGCTGCAAAACCGCCTGCAACCCAAGGATTTCGATCCAGGACAGCGGATTCCCTACTAACAGCGCCCCATTCCCAGAAACGGGGACATACTCCTCGCCGTGGGCACGGATACGCAGGGTGGCTTTGGAGATTGCCGTAGCGAAGGTGTCCCTGAAGATGTCGGACTGCGAACGAAAGCCCATCACCACAAGTAACAGTGTCCCCGCTCCGATGATTAGAAAGCCTTGTGCAGGCGTCATGCGTAGGGCATCGAAAACTAACAGCAGCAGCGAAGCCAACAATACGCCGCACCACGCCAGAAAAGCCTTAGCTGCAATAATCTCACCGCGCCGACGCGGTGGACTGCGGTATTGGATAAAGGCTTCAAGCGGCACGATAAACAGCCCCGCACTGAATCCCAACAGCGCCATAACAATAGCCACCAACAAAGGCGTCGGCGGCCCCGCGGCCAATAGCAAGCACCCAGCAATGACACCCATCACGCCCAGCGGCACCCAGCCCAGTTCAATACGATTCGCCGAAATGCGGCCCACAAACCAAGCCCCGCCCCCGATACCCAGCGCGGCCGGCAAGAAAAGATATGCGCTTTGCTGCTGCGTTAAGCCGAACCGATCAATCCCGTACGGAATGATGTTCATTTGAACGAAACCACCTAGAAACAGAAAATAGGCGGCTGACCATACGACTAAAAACAGGAGACGATCATGACGAATGCTACCCAATGTTCGGATGATTTCGCGGATAAAAACGGGCTTCACCTGGTGCTGACTGTTCATTTCCGGTGTCCGCTCGACACGCAACATGGCACCCAGCCCCAAGAAAGCAATCGTCACACAGGCCGCCCCGGCCAAGATATAGTTACTGTCCGTCAACTGATCTAATGTCGGCGCCGCCGCTGAGCCTAGGATGATCGCCAAATAGGTGAACAGAATCAGTAGTCCATTGGCACGTGATAGTCGCTCTGTCCCTACCAATTCAGGCACAATACCATATTTCGAGGGGCCAAAGATCGCGCTTTGCACCGACATAAAAAACACAACCACATACGCCAGAACCGGCTGCATCAACCAAAATGCGATTAGTGCAAGGGACATACACACGCACTCGGCAATTTTTACGCCGATCGAAATTTGGCGTTTGCTGTAGCGATCAGCCAGCACGCCGGCAATTGGCGTGAATATTAAGAACGGTAAAACAAAAACAATCCCAACCAGTCCGCTGACGCGACTGGCAGCCTCCACGCCGCTTAACGAAATGAGGAAAAGGACGACCAGCAAGCGGTAGACATTGTCATTCAGCGCCCCGCCGAATTGCGCCGCATTCATCCAGAGAAAGGATCGCGGCATCTTTTGATCAGCTGATATCATTGTCTAGTTCCTCTCTATCTCCATGACGCCGACTACAGCTAAGCACGAATTCCTGATGAGGCTCACCCCGACTGCACACTATTGATCACATACCCGCCGGATTTTTCGTCGCGCTCGAAGGTTAATAGTTTCCGCTTGGCCGCCTCCTCGAGCATAACGTTGAAAGATTTGAACCCATAATAGGACTCACTGAAGCCCGGACGACGACGCTTCAACGTTTGCTTCACCATCGATCCCCACAGCTTACCTTCAGTCCCTCGCTCGGAAAGTAGCTCCTCCACCATATTTACGACCAAACCAATCCCCTCTCCAGCCCGGTCATCCGTATCACTTGCCGGATCTGATTCCTTTTTAGCGGTTGAAGCGGTTTTACGGGCCGGCGAACGACGCTTGGTGCGAGGAGCGGATTCTTCATCCGAACGAACCAAGTCGTCATAAAAAATGAAATCATCGCAGTTCGCGATCAGCAAGTCGGACGAGGAATTTTTGACGCCCACCCCGATCACGACCTTATTATTTTCTCGTAACTTACTCACCAGGGGCGAAAAATCGGAGTCACCGCTGATCACCACAAAGGTGCGCACATGCGACTTCGTGTAGCAGAGGTCCAACGCATCGACGACCATACGGATGTCGGCCGAGTTCTTGCCCGACTGGCGCACATGCGGGATATCGATCAACTCAAAGGCGGCCTCATGCATGGCCGACTTAAAATCGCGATAACGCGACCAGTCACAATAGGCCTTCTTCACGATAATCGTGCCCTTGATGAGTAGCTTTTCGAGCACTTTTTGGATATCGAACTTCGCAAAATTGGCATCTTTCACACCCAACGCGATATTTTCGAAATCGCAAAAGACGGCCATACTTTTTGTTTCATTAGAATCGTTCATGTGGTTCCCCTCCCGGTCATAACTTCGAATAGTGGACAGGATGATGGTGCTATGTTGGCCACTATCGTTACACAGACCCTGAAAGTAGGCAATGGACAAGATGAGGGTTAGCGGTGAAGCTCCTTACTTGACGCAGCCCCTGTTCGCAAAGTAGATTCACCACCGTTCACTGGCCAACGTAGCTCAGTTGGTAGAGCAGCTCACTCGTAATGAGCAGGTCAGCGGTTCGAATCCGCTCGTTGGCTCCAGTTACCTTTCCACCGCACACGATGAACGTGCATCTACTTTTCGGCTTCGGCTGGCCCGCCCTTATGAATGCCGGCCGGACGCCCGGTAACTTTGAGCGATAGGTCGGAAAGAAGGGTGTAGATGACCGGAATGACGAAAAGGGTCAACAGGGTGCTGGTCACCATCCCACCAACCGCTACCACACCGAGCGGTCGCCGTCCTTCAGCGGCATCGCCAAAACCAATCGCAATCGGCAGAATCCCCGCAATCGTCGCCAAACTAGTCATCAAAATGGGACGCAAACGGATCATACCCGCCTTCAACATCGCCGCCCGGCTGTCTGCGCCTGTAGCCATTTGGCGATTGGCAAACTCGACCAGCAAGATGGAGTTTTTCGTCACCAATCCAATCAGCAAGATCAAACCGACCTGGCTAAAGATATTCAGGTTCATCGAGCTGATACGAGGTATAATCGACGATAGCGCATGCGCGATCCACGGCGCATCGGGGGCAAAGTTCGACCAGCCATGAAACATCTCACCAAAATAGTTCACCCAACTTAGCGAATACAACAGGCCGAACGCGCCTAAAAACGCCAAGGGCAGTGCCAGCAATACGGTGAAAGGATGGATAAAGCTCTCAAATTGTGCGGCTAACACCATGTAGACCACCAGAATAGCCAGCAACATGAACCGGTAGATATCTCCAGACGACTCAATCAGGTTGAGGGCATCGCCTTTCCATTCTGCTCCGTACCCGTCCGGTAACATTTCATCAAGAATGGCCTCTGCCCGTTGCATGGCGGTACCCAGCGGCATGTTGACCGGTGTTCCTTCAATCGTGGCCGATCGCTGTCGCTGAAAACGCTCAATACGGTTAGGACCTGCCCCCTCCTCCAGTGAAACAATATTGTTGAGCTGCACGAGCGAACCATTGGAACTCCGCACAAAGATCCGTTCGAGGGCGCTCGGCGTAAGGCGTTCTTGGCGTTCCAGCTGAATGATTACGTCATATTGTTTACCATCTTGTTTGAAGTCGGAAACATCCTGGCCACCGAACAGGACTTGCATACTGCGGGCCACTTCCCGCAGCGAAACACCCAGCGCTGCAGCGCGATCGCGATCAATGATAACCCGAACCTCCGGCTTATTAATTTCAAAGGTGGAGCGTGGATTCGCGAGAAAGCCTTCCTGACGGAAGCGGTTCAAAATTGACTGCGTGATGTTATCCAAGCCGTCCAAATCGGGATGCGTAATAACGAGTTCGAATGGCTGACCAAAGGTCAGATCAACGGCTTTAGGCAAAATCGGGATGGCTAATGCACCTTCGACTTCCGTGATAAAGCGCGCGCCTAAACCTGTCGGCCCACCGACCATATCCCGCACGTGCGGACGACCGCTGTTAGACAATCCCACGAACATAAACCCAAGAGTAGGATCGCCCGGACCCGCAAAGGGCAAAGCCACTGCGGTGAAATAGCGCTCGATCCCAGGCGTTTCGGACACGATCGACTCCATACGCTGCATCATGCGATCGGTGTATTCCGGCGTACTGCCTTCCGGTGTCAACGTCAGCGCAAGGAAGCGACCTTTGTCCTCATCCGGCAAAAATTCCTGTTCGAGGTTCTGGAAAAAATAGCCGGCTAAAACAAGGGATAACAGCGCAATGCCCAAAATGCTTTTTCGGTGGCCCAGCGACCAACCCAAGGCACGCTCATAGCGGCTATTGAGCCCGTTCAGCTTACGCTCAAAGTAATTAAATACCCGGCCATGCTCGGTTTCTTTTACCGGACGAAGTACGCGGGCACAGAACATGGCGGACAGCGTCAACGCGACCAAACTCGACATCAATACCGCCCCCGCCAATGCAATCGCAAACTCCAGCAAGAGGGTGCCGGTGATGCCTCCGATGAAAGCCAACGGTAAAAAGACGGCAATCAGCGATAGCGTCGTCGCCACAATCGGAAAGGCAATTTCGCTCATCGACTGAATCGCGGCCTCAAACGGCTTGCTGCCTCGCTCAATATGGCGATACGTGTTTTCCAGCACCACGATGGTGTCGTCTACCACAATGCCGATTGCGAGCACCAACGCCAATAAGGTGAAGATGTTGATCGAGAAACCCATGATATAGAGGACGCCAAAGGAAGCGCCGATCGAAAGCGGCACGGTAACGGCAGGGACCATCGTAGAGCGCGGATTGCGCAGGAAAATAAAGATGGTTAAAACGACCAACGAAAAAGCGATCGCGAGTGTCTGCCAGACTTCGATCACCGCCCGCTCAACGAAGATCGACTCGTCATAAGCCACCTCATATTCGACGCCCGGCGGTAGTGCTGGTGCAATTTCGGCCATGCGCTCACGTACACCCCGCGCAACGGCGATGGTGTTGGCTTGGGATTGACGAATGATGCCCAGGCCAATACTCGGCTGGGAGTTGAAGCGCGCCAACGCGCGTTCATCCGCAATGCCAGGCTCAGCGTGACCGATGTCAGACAGGAGCACGGTGTTGGCACCGTCCTGACGTATCACGAGATCATTGAAGGCTTCGGGTGTCGGGAATTGCCCACGCGTTTGAATCGTTAGTTCGCGATTGATACTTTCCACACGACCACTAGGCAATTCGACGTTTTGTGCGATCAGCGCTTGCTCGACATCCATGACAGTGATTTGTCGGGCCGCCATTTCTTCGGGATCCAAACGTATTCGAACGGCTAACCGCTGCTGTCCACCAATCAGTACAGAACTGATGCCCGGGATGGTCTGGATACGATCACGAATCTGATCCTCAGCAATCTCACTGAGCGCTTGAGTGTCTAACTCCTCGCTAAACACCGCGACCCACATGATCGGCCGGGCATTGGCGTCCTGTTTACTAATCACCGGTTCGTCAATGTCGTCCGGCAATTGGCCACGTACGCGACCGACCAGGTCACGCACATCTTGTGCCGCCACATCGACATCCCGGCCCTGCACAAACTCGATCGATATATTGCTGACCTGCTCGCGGCTTTCGCTTGAAAGTATCTTGATTCCATCCGCACCCGCCAAGGCATCCTCAAGCCGTTCCGTGACTTCGGTTTCGACGACCTCTGCCGAAGCTCCGGGATACACGGTCAGCACATTCACAATCGGCGGGTCAATGTCCGGTAACTCGCGGATCGGCAGTTGCGACAGACCCAAGAGGCCAAAGATCAGCAGGCTCGCGTTCAGCATCACGCTGGCGACCGGACGCCGGATAAATTGTTCGAAAATCGTCATCGATTACTCTTCATCCAGATCGTTCGATTCCACCGGATCTGTGGGCTCAGGAGGCTCAACGCCAAAGGCAGCGGAGTCAGGCGATATGATAATACGCGAACCAGGTCCCATTTTTTGGAACCCCTCCACCACAACACGGTCTCCGGGCTCCAAGCCGGAAGTAATTTGCAACTCGCCTGCTAACCGGCGGCCAATCGAAACATCACGACGCTCCGCACGATCATCTTCACCCATTACAAAAACGCGTGCCTGATCACGAAAGTATTGGACCGCCGCCTCAGGTATGACCAAGGCCTCTGGCGCAACTTCCAATACTAAATCCAGACTGATGAACATACCGGGTTTGAGCTTGCCGTCGGCATTGTCCACAAGCGCCTTAATCTGAACCGTGCGGTTTAACTCATCAACGCGCGGATCGATGTAATAGACTTCGCCTTCAAAGATTTCTTCGGGATGCGCGGCCGCGCGCAACCGAATGATTTGGCCCTTCGCCACTTGGCGTAGATAGCGTTCGGGCAAATGAAATACGGCATCCAAGGGATCCAACTGGATGAGGCTCGTGATGACCTGCCCTGCCTGCACAAACGCACCTTGGTTTACTCGCCGTGCGGTTATGACGCCGTCAAACGGCGCTGAAATCTTCGTGTCGACCAAGTCCACATTCGCTGACGCCTTGGCAGCAATGGCAATCTGGTATTCTGCGTGCAGACGATCGAAATCCGACTGAGAAATCGTTTCTGCCTCCAATAGATCACGCCCACGAGCGAGATTCGCTGCTGCTAAGTCATATCGGGCCTCAGCCTCCTGCAGGCGCGCTCGGATTCGATCATCCCGTATCGTGATCAGCTCCGCGCCCTGCTCAACAGCTTGCCCTTGCGCGAAGTGTATCCCCGTGATGGCACCACTCAACTCGCTGACTACATCAATCTGTTGATCGGCACGCAATGACCCGACCAGCCGAACGGTCTCTTCCATCGGTCGGGGCTCAACGAGCGCAACGACGGCGCGAACAGGAAACTCACTCGGTGGTCCACCGCCAGCAGGAGGTTGACCACAACCGCTCACAAGCACCATGACAGAGGTTAGTAGGGCGAGAAATGTATAGATCTTCTTCATAATACGTAGGGTTGTCGGATCATGGGCAGTAACATGACATATGCAGCTCGGCGATATGCATTGAATCGGCATATATACAGGATAGAACTGCCGAACGTAAGTGAAATCGCCATGTGAAACAACCTTCAGTCAGGGTCATTCAGTTCTCCGCAAGGAATTTCTAATGAACGATTTGGACGCCATGTGGAGGGACGGAGCTCTGCGACGCCGCGATCTTGCATGGGCAAATGCAAACTCTTGTGCGGCCTCCGGTCTCGCGGAGCTCGCCCCTCCAACTTGTTGGGATCTGTGTGTAAGTGGTTCTCCGCAAGCGAGTCCGCGCAGAGAACTTATTGACCCTGAACCTTCCGTAGCAAGAGCGCGCTTGCGCAAGCCCGCTGAATTTACGATAATCCAGCTGGTATGAGTTATTGGACTGTCATTAATCGTTTCGTGTGGGTCGCGTTGGCCGTGTTGGTCTTGGTGGGTATGGGCTTTATGTTTGTGCCGTTGATTAATCAAGATCGGGAATTACAGCGTCGCGAGAGTGCGCTGCAGGAGGAAATCCGTCTGGATCAGGAGCGCGTGCGCGAACTGCAATTGAAACAGGAGCGTTTCCGCTCTGACCCCGCTTTTATCGAGCGGATTGCCCACGAGCTCGGTCTTGCCAAACCCAATGAAACCGTTTTCCGGTTCATCGATGAAAATCGATCCGAATAGAGACTTTGGCACCCGGGAATGTCCCGGCTGCGCAATGGACGTACCCGCCAACCAAAACCGCTGCGCCATTTGTGGCTATGAATTTCCCCATGCATCCCCCACCAAGCAACGCCTGACGCGTTGGGGCGCAATAGTGATGATTGTTTTGTTCGTTCTCGTGTTCTTACGCTTGCTCTAAGCCCCCCC
>SLCI01000212.1 GCA_007125875.1 Kiritimatiellia bacterium
AAACCCTCGGTTGTCATGATTTTGATGGATGGCGGATTTGCACGGGACTAGTTTCCAGTGCCTTTGCGAAATCAGGCCTGTCTGCCCAAATTTTTGGCGATGATGGGGACGGAAACTATTTACGCTCTCCGCAATATCCTGATGGCTACGGGCCGATTAGTTTTTCCTACCGTCGCGGTACCAACGGCATCAATACCGTAGGATTCGTTTTGGAAGCTTCGCCGGATGGCGACAATTGGACCGAGCTCGATCGGGTGGAAGATATCTTTGAGACGTCCTGGATCGACTATTCCCGCTTCTTCTTTGAGGATACGCCTCACTACGTCCGTATCCGAAATATTCAGATGACCGAGGAGTCCGAATCGGGTGCGGTGTTGCTCTTCGAGCCTTTTGATGGCGGCTCACAGGCCCCTCCGGGATGGAGCTTTACCTCTATTGGGCAGTATAATTCTAATGCCAGCTCGGGCGACAGCGGGCCGCCCAGCTTGTCGTTCAATCGTGATACGTCGGTCGTCATCACGCCAGATGTTGCGAACCCGACGAACATACAGTTCATGATTCGGGGCAATAGCACCGGTGGTGATTCGACCTTCTTTGTCGAAGGCTGGCAAGGCGGACAGTGGGTCAACATCGATACGATTACCTCATTCCCAACGGTCGTTGGCGGAGGAGTACTCTCCTATCCTGTATCCACGAATATGACGCGGTTCAGATTCCGTTATGACAAAGACTTGGGGAATGTGGCGTTTGACGATCTGTTGATCACCGGTTTACCGCCGGAAGATGACGGTGAGCCGCAGATCCTGATGCTGGATGATGTCCTCATTGCTGCCCCAGTGGAGTTTCGAACGCAGACGTTTGATACTTGGCCGACCAAAGGCTCGTATGCTGGGGACTCCGAACATCAATTCTGGCGTTTAACCGGCGATAATATTGTGGACGGCAACAATGCCTTTGAGGGGCAGGTGGCGCGCCTGCGACGTCCGTCGGCCGGACCGAATCCGACCATTTGGTCTCACTTCTTGCGTGATGGCATAGGAACGATCGACTTCGTTTATCGGGCCTGGCCAAACGATCAAGGCGTAGGGTTTCAGGTGCAACTATCTGAAGATGGAGAAAGCTGGACCACGGCCGACACCGTCACGGATGTTTCCAATACGGAATATGCCGAGTATAGCCTTTTTGTGAATTCGCCCACGGCGCATTACATGCGCATTACGCAGCATGCCGGTGCGAATAACGCTCGATTACTGGTCGATAATATTAATCTGCGTCGGCCGACTCCACCACCAGCGGTGCTACTGTCGGGCGGGATCGATCCCGAGCGCCCCTACACCAATGATACCGTCGAAGTATTCGCGCAAACGATTGCGCAAAATGGTGCCCGCGATATTATTGTAACGGCTCATTATCGGGTCGGTGACACTGGGCCCTTTACCGAATTGCTCATGCAAAAGCTCGATGGAGAGTGGCGCACCGTTGACTCGATTCCTGCTCAGACTTCGGAGACTGTCGTCGAATATTATTTGAGGGCCGTGTTTAATGGTCCGGGTGGGCAATCAGGCGAGGTCTTCTTCCCGGCCACTGCGCCCGCTGAGCCAGCCTCCTATGAGATTCCTCGAAACCGTCCCGGCAGTGTATGGATCAATGAAATTGACTATATCGGCGACTTTTTTGCCCCTGATACCTTCATCGAATTAGCTGGCGAGGCCGAGTTGGATCTTACTGATTACAGTATCGTCATTCGTGATGTGACTCCAGACCAAGGCGTCCGCGGTCATTATGTCATCCCTGACAACTGGACCATTCCGGACACGGTAAACGGCTTTGGATTCTTCGTGCTGGCTGACAATGCGATACCAGCTCCGCCGAGAGATATGTTGTTGACTAATACGCTCATCGACTTGACGGCTGGATTCTCTGTCACGCTCTATAACGAGATCGGCCAAGTTGAAAACGCCTTGGCGATTGATAGCTTTATTCCCGGCAATTTCGAGCGATTATTTGTTCAAGACCAAGATGAAGATAATTTCGCCCCATCTGAATATAGTGTGGGGCTAATCGGTACCGGCGGAGAGTATTCGGACTTCGAGTGGGGAGAATTTATTGCGCCGACGCCAGGGGCGGCGAATCCGGGACAAGTCTTTGGCGAGCCCGCTGTGATCGGCGCGAACGCGACCGAATTTGGCTTCGAGTACATCCGCAATAGCTTCGCGCCTGAACCGCAAACACTCGTCATTACCAATGCGGGCATGGCGGAGCTGACCTATACCTTGGCGACGAATAGGACATGGTTGTCCGTATCTCCTGGTGGTGGAACACTGCAGCCGGGCGAAACGCTGTCTCACTCCATCAGCGTCGATACCACGGGTCGGGCGGGCAATCTGTCCGGGAACATCACCGTGGTGGGCGGCGCTGTGAACAGCCCATTCGATATTGTTGTCAGCTTGGTGGAGGTCCCCATCCCGAACTCCTTGTTGCGCTATAGCTTCGATCAAGGCAGTGGTGCGCTTGCGCTCAACGCGGGCTTGGCCGGTCCGGATGGACACTTGACGCTGGCTGGAGGTGCCACATGGACGCTGAGCGCCGGCGGTGTTTCCGGGGCGGGCGGCGATTTTGCGGTCAATGTCGGCGCCGCGACATCCAGGTTGCATACGGCATCGGCGGTGACGGGCCTCAATAATGTGTCTGAGTTCTCGCTGGCTGGTTGGTTCCGTACGACCGGTAGTGGCGATGATCGGCTCTTAATCGGGAACAGAGCGTCCGGCAATGGCTTCGATCTGCGCATCACAAGCAATTACACACGATTCGCGCTCACCAGTGCGGACGGTAGCGAGGTTGCGCCGGTACTTTCTGACGCCGGGACATTTAACACCAACGATTGGGTCTTCTTTGCGGTGACCTTCGACTCAGCCGATGAGGCGAATGCTGTTCGATTCTACACGGGATCCCTCAGCAATGATGTTGCGTTGCTTTCGTCCCATGCTCGAGCAGATCTGGCGGCCACGGGCATTAGCACGAATAGGCTCTATGTTGGCGGCGATGGTGCGGCCTCACTGAATGCCCATATTGATGACTTCCGCGTCTTCACCAACAGTATGGATGTGATGGTGTTGCAGGCGGTACGGAATATCAGCGTTGAGCGAAGAGCTGGGGCTGGAGAATTCCAAGCGCCATTAATTACCGAACAACCCCTTTCGCAAACCGTAAACATCGATCAGCCAGTCAGCTTCTCGGTTGTTGCAACAGGTGATCCCGAGCCGACGTATCAATGGCGTCGGAACGGCGTCAATATCACCTTGATAGAGAACAATACGGCAGAGAATCCTGACTTCTTTATTTCGAACGTCCAGCCTACTCAGATGGGTGAATATACCGTAGTGGTAGAGAACCAATTCGGTTCTGTCACCAGTTCGGTGGCCAACCTCTTTGTGAATCATCCGCCGGCCATCCTTGAGAGCCCAGCAGACCAGTATGTCTATTTGGGTACTGTTGTTCAGTTATCGGTCGAGCATACTGGTTATCCGCCTCCGACGTATCGTTGGCGCCGTGATCAGACGGTATTGGGACCGACGGTGGCTAACTGGAGTTTCACTGCATCGAACCTGGCGCAAACAGGTGGTTACTCCGTCACTGTTTCTAATCAATTCGGCGTGGCAACGAGTCAAGTGGCTACAATCCGGATACAGGATCCTGGCAACCTTGGTCAGGATGGTGGCTTCATGCGACCGGGTCCGG
>SLCI01000257.1 GCA_007125875.1 Kiritimatiellia bacterium
CAATGAGACCTACGATTGGGTGCGTCAAGTTCAGGTAGATGATCAGGGGAACTACGATATCCCGGGTTTACTGCCCGGTGACTACGTCGTCAAGGTAGAAGCTGATGGTTTCCGTGATGAGTGGTGGAATCAGGCTAATCATCGGGACGATGCCGATGCCTTTCCTGTTGAGGCTGCGGAGAACTTCGAAATTAATTTCGATCTATTGCCCGGGCAAAGTCCAGCCTACGCTTGGGTGGAGAGCTCGCCGCCGGGAGCGAGCATCTATCTCGATTATCTCCCAACTGATTACGTAACGCCTGCGCGGGTGGATTTGGGTGAGGCTGCTTCCACTGCAGTGCGTGCTGCTCCCCGAGCTTTGAGTGTCCGCCTGGATTCTCATCCTTGGCCGGCGCCTTACACATTCTATCCGGTTGAGGCGGAGACCATCGATTTCGAATTTGACTTGGAGGCCGACTGGGGTGTCGGCTCGGTTGGGGTGACTACGGAGCCATCGGGCGCCACGGTCTTTTTGGATTATGCCGACACATCGCTCGGTGTCACACCGATCGTCGTCGGGAACCTTCAAGCGGGTTCTGGTGCGCATCGGCTGTTTCTGCAGAAAGAGGGATATCTACAGCCAGCTCCAATCGATCTCCAAATCGAACCGGATATGCAGCGAGAAATTGTTGTGCCGCTCACGCCCGTCGAGCAACCCGGTCTTGCGGCGGATATCCAGTCTTTCCCGCCGCAGGTCGATGTTTATCTAGACTACCTGCCAACCGATGAGTTGACTAATGTTCGGATTGGGCACTTGGATGCGGCACGCTATGCCGGATCAGGGTGGTGGTCTGCCTCGCATACCGTGTTGCTAATGCGGGAGGGCTACTTGAGACCCCTGCCTCGATATGTCGAATTCGATCAATTGGAAGATCAGATCATTACGGTTCATCTTATTCCAGACAGGGAATACTGGGAAGAATTCGCTGATCCCGATGAAGCCCTCTTCACAGATTGGGCCAATGCTTTCGGTGGAGTAGAGGTGATTGGTGGGCCGACTGATGACCCGCTATCGAAAGGCATGAGCAACTGGGAACAAATGTTGGCAGGTCTCGATCCGACTGATGAGATGTCTCGCTTCGAGTTTGAAGAATGGACGATGCCTGCGGTGGTGGGTGAAGGTATTCGGATCGAATGGCTCAGCGTCCCGGGCAAACGATATCTAGTTCAGTCCACCGATGATCTTCGAGATACTTGGACGAATATCAGCGGGATTATTACGGCGACAGAAGCCTCCACCATGATAATGGATACATCTCCGATCGCCGAATCCGGTCGTTATTATCGCGTGCTGGTGTTCCCTTAAATAGGGTGTCCCATTATCGACCATGAGAATAAGTAGCGCGATCCCGGATCGCCTCCGGCGTTTGATGGCAAGTGGAGTGCTTGGCTTGCGGCTAATATTGCCGCATGTTGTTGGCTTAATATTGCTAGTCGCCTCTTTGGTGTTTTGGTCTCCTGATACGGCCAGCCTGGATCATTTTGATGTCGTCAAGCGATGGATTTTGTCCTTTGCGCCACCACTTGGTTTATTGGTTGCGATGGGATATCGCCGCCCTCGCGGAGGACTCGGTGCGCCTGTGACGGCATGGATTCTGATTGGCTGGATTGTTTCGCTCCAGTGGGTGAAGACGCCATGGTCACAGGAGTTGGATGTTACTGTTGGTTGGTTGTTCCCCTTCTTTTTCTTCTTAACGGGCGCAGCGATGACGCCCCGTGCATGGGGGCACTGCGTAATCTATCTGTGGATTGTGCTCGGTATACAGAGTGTACTAATGGTGCTTCAGTATTTCGATCGCGACACCCTGTTTATCGATTGGATTGATATTACTTCGGCATCGAGTCGCATGATCGGGACGGTGGGATATCACAATCAAGCTGCGGCGTTTCTTGCGTTGCTGGCTGGAGTGATCTGGTTTTCGACTAGTGCGCGATGGTCACGTGTACTCGTCTTGATATCGGTGGCGGCGATCATCGCGTTGACCGGTAGTCGTGGGGTGTCACTTGGCTTCTTTGCGGCACTGCTAGTTTCGGGCTTGCTCTCAATCATCAATCCTGTGCACTCAGGTGCAGACCGCCGTCGTGCCTGGCTCGGCGCATTGGCGTTGATAGCTGCCATTGTCTTTATCTTTGTGGTGTCACCTGTCCCGAAAGAACGGTTTGCACTGCTTCTCCAATCGGATCAGCGTGACGCAGCCGTTTCCTCGCGTATACTATTTAGCCAGATAGCCTTGCAAATGTGGTCTGAGCGGCCTGTGACAGGGTGGGGAGGCGGGTCATTCGCCTATCAATATATCGATCGCTTGGGCGCAATTCTGCCCGAGCCCAAAACGCATGAAACACTCCGGAGCGTGGTCTTTGCCAGAGAGGCGCACAATACCTATCTACAGTTTGCAGCTGAATTTGGCCTGGTCGGGCTACTGCTATTATCGCTGACCGGGTATTACTTGATTCGTACATACTGGTCCGTGCGTAGCGAAACGCCGCGTATGGCGGGGATGGGCATTTTCGCTCTAGTTTATCTGGGGGTACATGCATTTGCATCTTTTCCTTGGCAGATGACCTTGGCGGGCCCGCTAGGCGCTCTAATGCTGGGCGTTGCTTGGGGCACTTGCTTTCACAGTTTGCCTACTCCTGCTCATCGCGCGATCGTCTTACATCGCTTGGCTCTTTGGGCAGCGTTTTTACTTTCGCTATTCATTGTTTATCATAGCACAACCCATGCGCGTCTTGTGCGCGCGGCAGCGAATCTTGAGACGACATCGCAGGTGAATGCATTCTTAGAAGATATCCCCGTCTGGGGCTATCGCTATCAAGCATTTGCGGGTGGCTGGCTCGCCCTGCAGGGTGAGTATGAACGGGCTGCAATACAACTCGATGAGGCAAAGGTCGGCTATATCGACATCTGGTTGCTCAACAATCTCGGTCACGTGTATAGCCGTTTAGGTGATTGGCAATCTGCTCTTCATCATTACCAGCGCTGGGCAGATAGCGGATTAGATCATCGCGATGCCTTAAGAAATCTTTCTGTTGTTCACGAGCAAAATGGAGACTTGGCGGCAGCATTGGAGATACTCGATCAACAGCGACGGTTATGGCCTAACGTGGGTTTAGAGGCAGATGTCCGTTATTCGGCGCTTTCTTTAACGGTCGGGCGGCCTGACGTTGCCCTGCAGGTTCTGCAGCGTTATGAAGGCCGTGAGTTGCGAGTTGATCGTCGCGCTCAAGTTCTTAATTTGATGGGAGCAGCTTGGCTGATGACGGGTAACATAGAGGAGGCTCGTTTAATATTCGAGGCGGTACTAGCGCTTGATCCTGAAAACGTGCCAGCCCGAAGGAATCTTGAGGGCTTGGCGAGACCCTAATGGCTATGTACGGATCAGCCTGTTCATGCGGGAGCTGAAAGCCCCGTTACAGAATCGGTGATAGGAGGCTAGCGGCGCGGGATTTTAGGCGGAAGAGGGCTGATTTGCTATCGATCAAATTTGCGCTGACTTCCACTGATCGCTCGAAGTCATGCTCAAGCATCGCGGCGACCGCTCGATTGAAGTCTGTGTCAATTACCATGGCCGTGACCTCGAAGTTCAGTCGGAAGGAGCGGTTATCGAAGTTAGCGGTGCCTA
>SLCI01000154.1 GCA_007125875.1 Kiritimatiellia bacterium
AGGTTGCCCCTCCGGTACACGCTAAGCAGAATCAGTTACTACAGTAGCATTCGGGAGGGACGTGCTCCGTCACGTCCTGGGAGAATAGACCGAAAAGTATTGGAAACTGGTACCAGGGGATAATCGGGACTACTCAGCCTCCCGCATTGATACACGAAATCCAACCGGATCTCAGGCCTTCAGCCCGTTCGCAATCCGTTGCAGTTGCTTCAACAACTCGGTGATCGCGTTGCGGGCGGAATCGACTTTCAGGTGTCCGTCTTCCGCGAACGCTTGGTGTGCGTTTGACAACGCAAATTGAGCCGGAATGACCAATGTCCCTGTGTTGAGCAAGATAGCGCGGAGATGATTCAGGGCACGAATACCGCCGAGACCGCCGGGGGAGGCACTCAGCAATGCCACCGGCTTTTCTTTCATGACCTTGCCGGGATCATTCTCACCCGCAGGACGCGAGATCCAGTCGAGCGTATTCTTGAGCAAGCCCGTCACGGAGGCGTTGTATTCGGGCGAGGCAATGAGGACCGCATCGTGGTCAGCGATCAACTGCTTTAGTTTTGCCAGATTGGCGGGTGCACCGTCTGTCTCTTCTTCATCACCATCATAGATGGGGAGGGGATAATCTTTTAGCGTGATCACGGTGACCGCAAGCTTCAGCTCTTCTTGAGCGATGTCTGCCGCAGCCTTTATTAGTTTTCGGTTGATAGATTCCTTACGGTTGCTGCCCGCAAATGCCAAAATTTTGATTGGTTCAGTCATTGAATCGTTCCTTTTTTAAATCACATCATGCTTCGTCGCATAGACGAGCGGAATACTTACACACATAACCGCATATTTCAGGATCAGATTGAAGACAAAGATCTCAACGACGACGCTCCATGGCAATAGCCAGCCAAAGGCACCGACCACGAACACGAGGTTATCGATCGGTATGCTGATCGTGTTACTCGTTAATGTTCGCAGCCAGAGATGGCGGCGTGTGATACGTGTAGCGAACCAGTGATAGATTTCGGTGTTGAGTAACTGGCTAATGATTTGAGCGGCAATGGAGGCAAAGACGATGCGCCAAATGTTGTCGAACAAGGCACTGTAGGCTTCACCTAAGCCCCACTCCTCGTCGCTGGGCACGGCGGAGATGCCAATGATATAGGCTACGGCCGCGAGATTGATCAGGGCCGAGGCGATGACGAGAACCCGCGCCTTTTGTCGGCCGAGCACACGGTGGGCAAGATCGCGCAGCGTGAACGAGATCGGGAAAATGAATGATCCCATGTCGACGGCCATGCCGAGCACCACGCCGATTTTGAGGCTGGCGATGTCGGCCAGTAGTTGTAAGGCAGCGTATAGGGCAACGATGACGATGGCTGCGCGCGACAAGCCAGCAGCGGGTATGAACGAATTAGATGACGACACGGAGGCGCTCCTTCAGTTTTGTTGAGGCGGGGGACTGCGACCGCCTGAATGTTTGCGGCGGATAGGTATGCGCGGAAGCGTCGGCGATGTCAAGCGGGCTGGGTCGTTTCAACCCATTCCGTGGCGCAATGAACCAGAGCGGATGCGGTTGGCGTGTTGAGCTTACGCTTGATGTGTGCGCGATGCGTTTCGATGGTCTTGATGCTGAGCGCTAGCTGCTGTGCGATCTCACGGCTGCTGGCGCCTTGCCCGATCTTTACGAAGACTTCGAGTTCGCGATTGCTTAAGAGTTTTTCTGGATCGGGCTCGTCGCTGATGAGGCCTGAACCTGCGACCGAACGCAGGATCTTCGCCTCGATCGGAGGGCTGACAAATAATTCGCCATTCAGTATTCGCTCGAGCGCGCTCTGGAAAAGTTCGGGGGGGCTACCTTTCATGACGTAACCGTGCGCGCCGACGCGTAGCGCGCGTTCCGCGTAAAGCTGTTCGTCTTGATGCGAGAAGGCGAGCATCAACAGCTCAGGCTGGGTCAGGCGCATCTTGCGGATGAACTCCATGCCGTTGCCTTGACGTATGCCCAGCTCAACGATCAGTAGGTCGGGCGATGCCTGTGCGATTCCGTTGAGTGCGCTTTGGTAGGCATCATACGTCGTGATGCTGCACGTATAAGGCGACTCATTCAGCATGGCTTCAGCCTGCTGGCACCAATTATCGCTATCATCGACGATTGCGACGGAAATCGTTTTCCTGCTCATGATCGTTGTATCGCCTTTTTCAGCATGTAATGGTCTCGTTGATAAATCCTATGACTTGTCGATGTCGATATGCTGACAAAGTCATCGAAAGCGGGCAATCAGGGCTGTGCCGCTTGGCTTATCGGGGATTCCCTTGCGAGAAAAGCGCGAAAAGAAGGTGAGCGACGCTCTAACCCATCGACTGCTGCTCAACCCATTGCACCGCTTGGCGCACAAGTTCGGTGGCATTTTCAAGCCCAAGCTTTTCTTTGATGTGTGCGCGATAGGTTTCGATTGTCTTCACGCTGAGGTGCAGCTGTTCGGCTATCTGACGAGTTCCTCGGCCTTCGCCGATCAGGCGAAAGACTTCCAGTTCGCGGTCGCTCAGCCGCTCGATCGATGAGGTGGCGGGATTACCGCGTTGCCCGGCTACGCCGCGCAGAATCTTTTGCCGCATGCGATCGCTGATATAAATGTCACCGGATAGCACCTTGCGCGCTGCTTGCACCACGTTGAGGGATACTTCCTCTTTCATGATGTAGCCGTTGGCGCCAGCCCGCAGGACGCGCTCAGCGTACAGCGCTTCGTCGTGCATGGAAACGATCAGAATCGGAAGGCTAGGCTCGAGCGAACGCACCGACTTGGTGAGTTCCAGCCCGTCTGGGCCTTTCAATGAAATATCAACAAGTAGGAGATCCGGCTTGAGCTGCCCGAGCGCTTTCAACGCTTCGCCGGCACTTCCGGCTTCTCCGCAGACATGAAGATCTTCCTCTTGATCAATCAGCGAGCGTAAGCCCTGTCGTACGATCGGATGATCATCGACAATCATAACGTTATAGGTCTTTGCTAATGGCCCCGCAGATTCTTTATTCATCAGCACCCCGAAAACGATCTTCAAAGAGATCTAGTTCAAGTTCACAACACACACCGAACTGTTGTCCCGCGCCCTCGCCGTGACGTGATTTCCAGTTCCGACCCAATCATACTGGCACGATAATGCATGATTGCCAAGCCTAAGCCCGCAGGGTTCTTGAGCCGTTTGGGCATTCCTTTCCCATCGTCCCGTATGGACAGCGCAAGGCCTGAATGATCACGCAATAGCGTAACAGAGATTTCGTTTGCCTCAGCGTGTTTGATGGCATTGGAGATGGCTTCCTGTGCAATCCGATAAAGGTGCATCGCCGTGGAGCGTTCCATGCCGGTCAAGTCGCCGGCGGCACATTCGTAGACGCAGCGTATATCGAAGAGTGCGCCTTGTTGAGTTGTCAGTTGTTGCAGCGAAGCGCCCAAGCCATTCCGTTCGAGCTCTACGGGATAGAGGCCATGAGATATATCCTTCACTTGGCGCAGTGCTGTGGCGGCAAGTTCTGCGATGCGATTGGCGTCTGGCGTTAAGCGGGATTGGAACGCTTCGCCTTCCTGCTCAATTTTATGCTGCAGGACTGTCGTGAGCATCGTGAGGCCCGCCAAATGTTGGCTAACGGTGTCGTGCAGATCCTGCCCTATTTGTTTGCGCTCCATTTCGCTGGCATCAACGATGGCCTGCTCGAGGCGCTTCCGCTCCGTGATGTCGTGTACCAGGCCGGTGAATGTGCGTTTCCCGTTCGAGATGGTTTCGCTTACTGCCAGCTCGATCGGGAAAATGCTGCCATCCTTGCGTTGGCCTTGGACCTCACGTCCGACACCGATGATCTTGGCTTCGCCGGTTGCAAGATAATGTTCGACGTAGGATTGGTGACGCGAGCCGATCGGCTCCGGTATCAGGATCGCTACGGGTTGGCCTAGTACTTCGTCTCGCGTGTAACCGAATAGTTTTTCAGCGGCTGGATTGAAAAGTTCAATCAAGCCACGTTCATCGATCACAATGATGCCGTCGACAACCGTGTCCAGAATTGTCCGTAAACGAACCTCCGCATCGTTTTTTTTCGATGTTGCCGTTTTTGTCTTTTGGCGGGGTGCTGACATGAACTTTAGAAGTCGAAATGAAGGCGTGCCTGTACGATGTCCGCACTGCCGGAATCCTTTAGATCCGCACGAATGTAGCTGCCCATAACTTTCATGTTGGGATTAAGATACCAGTTCAGGCCGACCGTTGCATTACGCAAGTGACCACCTTCAACCGGCCCATCATTCAGGTCGAGCTCGGAATAGCGGGCGGCGAGTTCCCATGCACCGAGACCTCGTCCCTCTGCGCCTACATTGGCATGGGGGCGGACGCGTCCAAGTACGCCAGTGGCCGGATTATAAGCGCGGTGCTCGCCGGTCAGGAAGTAACTGACATACACATAGAACCCACTCAAGTTAGCAGATCCATCATGCGGGAACTCCTCTTCCTCGCGCAGACTAACGCGAGCATTATGCCATTCGGCTTGAATGGATAACGGTCCGCGCGTGGCGGCGAATTCCAAGCCACCCAGATTCACGCGATCAGCCGGAATGCCTTCTGTATCGACCATGATTGGGGCGACCGATGATTCGGGCCGGGAAAAAACACGGTACTGGCCAGCATCCGGACGCCGTTGAATGGTGGCGGCACCAAGGTGCACCCACTGTCGACCCCCTTGGGCATAGACTGGCGCAGCGGTCAAGCGCAGCGAAATGTTTTCGCCATTCTCGCTGCTGGAAGTGCCATTGCCATCGGTGCGTCGTGCGGCTCCGATCGCCCAGCTGGCGCGCCCATCCAGAAAGCTGTTATGGATGCCAACACCGTTAGCCCAGTAGTTATTGAACGCTGCTGGTAGCCCGCGCTCGCCAAAGGTATGGAAGTTGTTCCCGGACAATTGCTCGAATGAATAGTACTCGAGCAAGCGACCGACGCGTACCGTTCCGAGGAAAGGTACATTGCGCAAACCAATAAAGGTGGTGCGCAGCAGGCTTTCGCCGGAATTGAATTCGTATTCCAAATTAAAGATGGCGTGCTCATAGAGTGAGCCCCCGATGTACAGGCGGGCGCGCCGGAAACGGGTGCCACTGCTGTAGCGTGTGTCTTCATCCTCTAGCGAGGACGAGGCATCGATGCCCGCAAAATCTTGCTGTACGCGGCCGCCCAAGCGCAACTGGATGGCGCGGTCGGGACTTTGCATACGGATGCCGTCCTGCCAGTACACTTGCAGTGGGATACCATCGCGCACGGGCGCTGACTCGAGCCGATCGAGTCTGGCCTCAAGGGCTGCGATACGGTCTGACGCGGGGGTGTCTGCATGTGCCGAGATGGCTATTGCGACAAGCAAAGCGGAGAAGAGGTGAGAACGTTTGAATCGAATCATGTCAGTTCCTTTGGGGTTAATGATGCTTTACGCAACTGATTACGCATCCCGTCCGCGGCTCGCAATGGCTTCCAATAGCCGGGCGCCATCCAGTGTGGCGACGTAAGGCGTTAAATCGTCCTGCGTCTTTAAAACGTATTCTGTGAGTTGGGTCCGAACGACTTCTTGCAATGTATCTGCTTTCCAGGGCTTGGCGATGTAGTGGTGCAGTTCAGCTTCATTCACCGCCCGCACCGTATCCTCAAGTCCGGCTTGTCCGGTAATCAGTACTTTGCGGGTGAGTTTGTATTCAGGCTCGCCCTGTAACTTGATCAAGAAGTCGACGCCGTGTGTGCCGGGCATGAGGTGATCACAGAGAATCAACGCGATGTCCTGATCAGTTGCTTTGGCGTCCTCGAGCACGGTGTTCGCGTCATCGACGCTCTCGGCGGCTTCAATGCGGACGGTCGACTTAAAGGGTGCCAAGTCCCGGATGACCGCATCGCGGACCTCGGCTTCATCCTCGACACATAACACAATGAGTTTCTTCATAGGGATGCACTCCTGTTTTCCTGCTGCGTATTATTTCCAGATCTCAATGGTAGACAAACACTAAACGCTGTGCGGCCGGGCTCGGACTCGACCGATAGGGTGCCACCTTGGCGCGAGATGATGCTTTGGGATATGGACAGCCCGAGCCCAAGCCCGAATTCAACTCGCCCTTGGCGCGTCGTAAACCGTAAATCGAAGATCCGCTTTAAATGTTCGGGCGCAATGCCGGGCCCGGAATCAATCACCCGAACAATCACTTCGTCCTCGCCGAGTTCCGTGGCGATCGTCAGCGTGCCCTGATCTTTCATCGCGTCGAGCGCGTTGGCAATCAGGTTGGTCCAGACTTGATTCAGCGGGCCTGGATTCGCCTTAACGGTTGGAATGTCGGCGTAGTGTCGTTCGACGGTTACATTGCGCAGCCGATTCGAGAATAGGCGCAGCGTATCTTCCAGACCCTCATGCAAGTCAGCCTCTTGATCTTCGCTGTTGTCGGCCCGGGCATAGGAACGCAGGCTTTTGACCAAATCTGTGATGCGGTCCGAGCAGCTGCAGATATTGCGGAGCGCGCCGCCCAACTGATGATAGCGTTGCATCCGTTCGGCTGCGGTATGAGGATCGCCCGGCATCTTTTTGGCAATGCGTTGAAATTCTGCGGCATCGCTGATGCCGACTTGAACCAGAATATCCGCTAGGTCTTCATCTTTGAGCGCTTGGCTGAGAGCCCGCCGTTGCGCACGTTGTTCCGCTGTTGAGCGCGGTGTAACCTCAAGTCCGCGCCGCAACATATCTTCAAAGACGGCACCGTCTGGCAGCTCCGTGACAAGCGCCATGAGATCTTCCTGAATAAAGTCCGCCGCCCGATTGATTGCGGCGATGGGATTATTGAGTTCGTGCGCGACGCCCGCGGCCAGTTGTCCCAGCGTCGCCATCTTCTCCGATTCGACCAGGAGACCTTGTGCTTGTTGCAACTCGCGCAGCGTGCGCGCCAGTGCATCCCGTTCACGTGATAGGCTTTTGTTTAGCGTGACCACTTCCCGCTGAAGTTCCACCAGGCGCGTGCTGCGCCGTGCCATTGAGCGCATCAGCACCATGATGAAGGTGACCAGTAAGGACTCGCTCTGTTGCAGGGCCTGATCGAGATCGTCGAAGCCCACTTTCAGTACCGTGACCTGCGTTACGGCACGACAACTAAAGAACGAGCGACTACGGCGTGTCAGCGCCAACAAGCCGAGGATGCGACCGGTTGTTTGGGCGTGAAAGATCACTTCCTGGTCATCGATCAGCTGGTACAGCTTCACTTGCCCGTCCAGCAAGATATAGATGCCGTCCAGCTCGTCATCTTGTCGAAACAGCGTTTCGCCTGCCTGCAATGTCGTGCGAGGAGGATCGATCAAGAGCGCATCCAGCGCACTGATCATACGTGCTTCGATCTTTTCGTCCGGCTCGTTGAGGCGGGTTAATAATGTTCGCTCAGCCGGCACGTGATTACCCTGGCATGAGGCCAAACCAATCCCACACACGAGGAGCGACAAGGATAAAGATCAGCAAGCCAATGGCACCCACGAGACCGCCGATCAGAGCCATTTGTTTCGTTTGCACTTGTCCCGTGGCATAGGCAATCGCATTGGGCGGCGTACTGATCGGGAGCATCATCGCGAGCGAGGCTCCGATCGCGACGAAAACAACGGTGGTGACCCGGCTCATGTCTTCACCGAGCGAGACCGCCAGCGAGATGGCAATCGGCACAATCAAGTTTGCGGTGGCGCTGTTCGAAATCACGGTGCTGAAAACGAGCGCAAACACGCAGAGCGCGCCGGCAATCAGGGCAGGCGCCATTTGGTCCCACGCGATTAGCCCAATCAGCCAGCCATCGAGCCCGGTGCGACCAACGCCGGTGCCCAGTGCAATGCCGCCGGCTACCAACCACAATACGCTCCACTGCATGGAGTGGAACTCCTTATCGCTGATTAAGCGAGCCGAGAGCATAATGACCACTGGCACGAAACCCACAATCGAGGATGAAATGTTATGTAGAGGCTCAGTGAACCAAAGCAGGATCGTGAAGCCGGCCACGAAATAGAACAAGATCGCCTGGGGGCTGCGATCATAATCTGAACCAATATCGATCGAGATGGATTGACTGGAGAAGGGGAACAATCGGACCAACATTTGCCATGTGATCAGCATCAGAATGATCATGAACGGGAAGATCAACGCCATCCAGTGCACAAAACTAATTTGAATGCCCTGTTCATTGAGGGCGCCCAGCGCGATCGCGTTGGGTGGCGTACCAATCGGTGTGCCCATGCCCCCGACGTTGGCGGCGATCGGGATACAGAGTGCCAGCGCGATGCGGCCTCGATCGCCATCCGGTAAACGCGCAATCACTGGGAGCACTACGGCCATGAAGGCTGCCGTTGTCGCCGTATTGCTCATGAACATCGAGAAGATAGCCACAATCAGCATCAAGCCGAGCACGATGTTGGCCGGCTTCTGGCCAAACGGCTTGAGTAACGTCTTTGCCAGATTGCGGTCGAGTTTGTATTTGGCTGCTCCGTCAGCGAGGAAGAACCCCCCGAGAAACAACATCAAAATCGGATTGGCGAGGGTTGCAAAAAATACCGCAAAGCCGGGCGCGGCGAAATCATCCGGTAACGGCACCATGGCGCGGTCGCTGATCATGATGATGTTGAGGAAAATGATCACCGCAGCTGTCGCGTGCAATGGAATCGCTTCGGTTACCCAGAGCACGATGGCCATCAGAAAGATAGCCAGCATACGATGGCCAGCCGGTGAGAGTCCCTCAAAGGTGAAGATGAAAGGGAGCAAAAAAGCGATAACGGCTGTGACTAGACCAATACTTTTGACTGGACCGAGAGCGGCCAATCCAAACATGCGTTTCATTGGGTGTTCCTGTGCTAGGCGGGTTAGACTTCCATGACGTCGGTCTCTTTGGTGGCGACCAGTTCGTCGATCTTTTTGATGTGATGGTCGGTGGTGGACTGAATTTCTTCCAGTCCGCCATCGCGCTCATCTTCTGAAATTTTGCTGTCTTTCTGGAGCCCTTTGATGAGCTCATTGGCGTCGCGACGCAAGTTGCGAATCGCGACGCGCTGATCTTCGGCCATTCGTTTAGCGACTTTGATTAGTTCTTTGCGACGTTCTTCGCTGAGTTCCGGGATGGGAACGCGGATCACGCGACCATCGTTCATCGGCGTCACGCCGATGTTAGCGGCGAGGATGGCTTTTTCAATCGCGGGTAAGGCCGAGGGGTCGTAGGGATTGATCACAATCAAGCGAGGTTCCGGCGTCGCAATGCCGGCCAACTCCTTCAGGCGTGTGTTGGCGCCATAATACTCCACCGCGATGTTCTCGACCAAGCTCGGGGAGGCCTTGCCTGTCCGCAATCCGACGAATTCCTGCTGCAGAAACTCGACGGCCTTGTTCATTTTGTCTTCTGTCTCGAGTAGAATGTCATCCACAGTGTCCATCGTATTAAGTCCTCTCGGTATTACTCTTCGACGACCGTGCCGACCGGTTCACCCTTCAGCACGCGTACAATTTCATCGGTTTTAAAGAAGTTGAAAACGATAATTGGTATTTTGTTCTCCTGGCAAAGCGAAAATGCGGCGGCATCCATGATCCGTAACCGCTGTTGTAGCGCTTCGCCATAGGAAATGCGCTCATACCGTTTCGCATCAGGATGTTTCATCGGGTCAGCGGTGTAAATGCCATCGACCTTGGTACCTTTGATTAGGGCATCCGCCCGAATTTCGCTCGCCCGCAGCGCCGCGGCGCTGTCGGTGGTGAAGTACGGGTTGCCGGTGCCGGCACCAAAGATCACCACGCGGCCTTTTTCCAGGTGGCGTAAAGCCCGACGTCGAATAAATGGCTCGGCCAGCGAGGGCATGGCGATCGATGTCATTACCCGCGTATGCACGCCTTCCTTTTCCAGCGCGGATTGCAGTGCCAAGCTGTTGATGACGGTGGCGAGCATGCCCATGTAATCCCCGGTGGTGCGATCAACGCCACTATTTTCACCGGTGAGCCCACGGAAAATATTGCCGCCGCCAACAACAACCGCGATTTCAATGTCCATTTTTCGGACCTTCTTGATTTGGTCCGCAATCGAGATCAGCACATCGGGATCGAGGCTATTGCCCGTCGATTGATTTTGCAGCGCTTCGCCGCTCAGTTTTAATAACACGCGTTTATAGTGCATATGCTCTCCACGGCGTCAGACTAGTACAGCGTTCGCTTGCTGTAAACCCCCAGAAACAGCGCGAATGGATTTGGTGAACAGATTTTGTCATGTTGTCTGTTTGTCGACCTGTGTTAAGGTCTTGCTCATGGAAGAAGACAATTCAGGACGGTATATCTCGCTGATCAGTGTACACGGTTTGATTCGCGCCGATGACCTCGAGTTGGGGCGGGATGCTGATACCGGGGGGCAAACCCTTTACGTGGTCGAGCTGGCCGAAGCGTTGGCCCGTCAGCCGGGCGTGCGCCAGGTTGACTTGGTCACGCGCTTGGTTGCCGATGACGCGGTGTCTGATGATTACGCGCAGCCCATTGAGCAGGTTACAGATCGGTTTCGGATCGTGCGAATTGCTGCGGGTCCAGAAGAGTATGTTCCGAAAGAGCAACTCTGGGATCACTTGGACACATTTGTTGATCAGCTCAACACATTCTATCGAGAACAGGATGAATGGCCGGACATCCTGCATAGCCATTACGCGGATGCCGGTTATGTGGGAGCGCGCTTGTCGCACCTTTCCGGCTTGCCGTTGATCCATACCGGTCACTCTTTGGGGCGCGTGAAGCGTCAGCGCCTATTGGCCAGCGGCTTGTCGAGTGAAGAGGTCGAAACACTCTACAATATGTCTCGTCGGATTGAGGGCGAAGAGTCCGCGCTCGCCGCGGCGGAGCGCGTGATTACCAGTACGCATCAGGAAATCGAAGAGCAATATGAGCTGTATGACTATTATCAGCCGCGCCAAATGCGCGTTATTCCGCCGGGTACCGATCTCAAAAAATTCAAGCAACCGGACGGTGCCGAGTTGGAATCTACCCAATTCGTAAATTTGACCCAACATCTACGGGAGCCGCGCAAGCCAATGATCTTGGCTTTGTCGCGTCCTGATAAGCGCAAGAACATCAAGAAGCTGATCGAGGCCTACGGCGGATGTCCGGAGCTGACGGAGCTTGCGAACCTCGTGATTGTCGCCGGAAATCGAGAAGACATTGAGGACTTGGATCGCGGCGCACAAGAGGTCTTTTACTCGCTGTTGACGACCGTCGATCGTTTTGACCTGTATGGCAAGGTGGCATTACCCAAACAGCATCGTCGCGAGGATGTATCACTGTTTTATCGTATTGCCGCAGCTACGGGCGGCGTGTTCGTCAATCCAGCTTTAACCGAGCCATTCGGCCTGACCTTGATTGAGGCTGCGGCTTCCGGTATGCCGATTGTTGCGACGGAGGACGGCGGGCCCCGCGATATTATAGGCAATTGTCATAACGGCTATTTAGTCGATCCGTTGGATGCGAGTGCGATTGCTGACGCCCTGCTCAAATTGCTCAAGGATCGCGATCTTTGGCAGAGTCATTCGGAACAAGGCTTGGAGGGCGTGCGCGAGTTTTACTCGTGGGACGCCCATGCGACGCGTTATCTCAAGCTCGTCGAGTCTGTCGTGAAGCGTGCCGAGCCGTTGGTGCGTGAGCCTGCCGAGCGTCGCGAGGCCCTGTATTATGAGCGCGCCTTTGTGAGCGGACTGGATCAGAACCTGATCGGTGACGATCAAGCGTTGCGCGATCTCTTGGGTCGGCTGCGGCAAGCGCGCAAGAGTACGGCGTTTATTATTGCCACCGGTCGCCGGCTCGATTCAGCGCTCAAGCTCATGCGTGATCACCAAATACCGGAGCCGGACGTCTTGATCACCAGTGGCGGTACAGAAATTTACTCGGTGCCGGAACTCTCGCCCGATGTGATCTGGGCGAAGTACATCGACTATCAATGGTCGCCGCGCAAAATCATTGAGCTGTTGTCCGAATATCCGGGCTTGGAAATGCAGCCCAAGGCTGAGCAAAGCCAGTTCAAATTGAGCTACTACATCGATCCCGCCATCGCGAACGTAGACGAGATCCAGCGGTTACTCTTACAAGAAGGGCTGTCAGCCCATGTATTGCTCGCTTTCGGGCAGTTCCTCGATGTGATGCCCTCGCGTGCATCGAAAGGATTAGCGCTGCGCTACGTGGCTGATCGTTGGCAAATTCCGCTCGAACGCATTCTCGTGGCTGGCGGTTCCGGCGCTGATGAAGATATGATGCGGGGCGATACGCTCGCTGTGGTTGTCGCCAATCGACACAACGAAGAGCTCTCCAGCTTGGTGGACCTCGATCGAATTTACTTCGCCGAACGTCCCTTGGCGGCCGGTATTCTGGAGGCTTTTGATCACTATGACTTCTTCGGATCGTGCCAGGATCCGAAACAAAAGGAGCAGGCGGAATGAGCAAGAAGCGATTGCTATTATGCTGTGACATGGATCGCACAGTGATTCCTAACGGCGACCAGCCCGAGTCGGGCGGTAGCCGTGAATTATTGACGGACTTCTGTTCACGGCCCGAGGTGACATTCGCCTACGTAACCGGGCGCGACCGTGCGATGGTGAAAGAGGCTATCGCGTCATACGCGCTGCCCGCGCCCGACTTTGCGATGACGGATGTCGGTACGGTTCTCTATCGCGTGCAGGACGGGGAGTGGCTTGAAAGCCCGGAATGGATGCAACACATTTCAGTAGATTGGCCTGGATGCGTGCACGAGGACGTCGCCCATTGGTTGAGTGATTTGCCTGGGCTGCGACTGCAGGAACAAGAAAAACAAAATAATTTTAAAGTCAGCTTCTACGCTGAGAATGCCTCACCCGTGTTGCGACTCGATGTTGAGGGGCGCTTGCAGCGTCACGGACTTAAGGCCAATGTGGTGGTCAGTATCGACGAATCGTCCGGAACGGGTTTTGTCGATGTCTTGTCCGCACGTGCCAATAAGTATCATGCCGTTCGCTTTGTGCAACAGATGCTGGGCTATGATGATCAGGAAGTTATTTTCGCCGGCGATAGTGGTAACGATTTGGAAGTGTTGGTCAGTCCGATTCCTGCCATTTTGGTCGGGAACGCGACCGAGGCGATTCGTCAGGAAGCCACGCAAAAGTCCGA
>SLCI01000056.1 GCA_007125875.1 Kiritimatiellia bacterium
GAACTGTCGCCTCAACCGGCCGGTGACCTGCTGATCGATCCAACGGCTGGCATGGTTATTGAACTCCCGGGAACTTCCCCGGCCACCTTGTTGTTCGTTGGTCGTGTTCCGACAAACTCACAAACACAAGTGATGAGTCCCGGCACCTTTAACTTGGTTTCCACTCGGTTGCCAAGGCGCTTGCATCCAAGTCAAATGAACCTTCTGGAGTCGGGCTTCGAAGGGGGTCCGATTGCTTGGGATCCCAACCTGCCTGAAGGTCAATTTCCCGTTGATTTGATTTGGAAGTGGGATCGTCAGGCACAGGGGATTCCGCTCGCTAGTGGGGGCTTCGCGCAACTCATTTACTACAATACGACATCGCAGGAATGGGTATTTCTGACGGGGGGGACGGTACCGAATAATTACTTTGGACCGGATGACGGGATTGTAATATTGGTGTCGCCCAATACCACAGAATGGACTTGGACGAATACTATTACCTATACGCCTCCGTCGCGATTCTTGGATTAGCGGGAGAAAGAAAGCAGGGAAAAGTCAAAATCCTTTGAATTGACGCTTGTGTCGGATTGTTCGAACTTGGTTAGACTGCCAGTCCCCGATTGACAGAGGGCTGGCGGATCACCTATTCTTAGCGGGTAGTAGGATCGGTGGCAGATGAAACTAATCAAGCGATCCGATCATTTCGGTATACGGTATGAGCCACGAATAAACATGTCTTGGGTATCAAAAAATTTCAAAAAAGCTGCGGGAGTCCTGTTACTCTTGAGCAGTATCGCTGTGCCCAGTGGACAAGGTGCAACGATCCAGTTCTTCCTGAACATCTCGGGCGGGCTGTTTTCTGATCCTGGCTTTACGTCTCCGCTTCCAGCAGGCTCTCTGGTTTACGTGATCGCAACGCCAGATCAGAATGCACCACCGGATCCTCAGTCTGCTGGCAGCGCCCTAATTGGCGATTCAACTCCGCCTGATGATGTGATTATTGCGACCCTCTTTCTGAATGAAATTCCTGGTGGTCCGGGTTCGGGAACGCACGCAGATCCGATTGGCTTTTCTTATGACCCGGCTGATTTTCCCAGCGGGTTTAGTCATGTGTATCTCCGGTTTTTCGATTTTGATTCTGCACCACCGGTAGGCGAAGATATAGCATGGGGACACAGTGACGTCTTTGAGATACCGCCGACGGGGCCATTTGGATTGCCAGGCTTTTTGAACATAACCAATCAGTATTACACGGACCGTACGAATGATTTTGTTATAATTCCTGAACCGGGCACACTGCATTTGATCTTATTGGCAGGTGGCGTACTGTTTGGTATCTGGCGGCGTAAGCGATCTGTATAAGGGGGCGCTCATGAGAAGTCATTGGATTAGTAAAAAATCGTTTCGCGTCGGAATGCTAACCGTCGCGTGCAGTTTGATGTTGGTGTCTTTGGGCTATGGCCAAGGTCGCATCCCCACACCCTTGTACGTTATGCCCTCTGAAGGCGTTACGGACATGAATGGGATGTTGATGCCGGGCAATGCAAATGCGTTAGGTGGGCTAGTGCAAGTCCTGGAAGCGCCCAATGGGGTTATATATCCCCCTGATCCGTTTACGGGCCACCCGAACGCTACGAATACGGTTCTGCCTAATGGTGAAAGTTTTATCGGTGGCCGTATCTCGCCGTCTTTGGACTATTCTGGACTGTTCGCTGTTTCGCTACACGGACCTCGTCCCAGTGTAGATCAGCATTTCTTTGTGCGTGTCTATAGTGGTAGTACGATTGAAGAGTCGATCTTTTACGCCGACTCCGAGGTGTTGGTATCAACGAGTGACTCGACAACATTGCTGTATGCCGATGTAGGCAGACTGACCAACATCGTCAGCCTCGCGCGCGATACAGACGGCGATGGATTGCCGGATTGGTGGGAATTCCAATACTTCGGTGAGATTGATGCGATTGACGATCCCGATGCCTTGCTGCCCGGTCATCGTATGACAGCGCGTGAGGCCTATATCGCGGGTACAGATCCGACGGATATTGATGATATCTTCATGATTACCTCTGTGGAGCCACATTTTGGAACCAACTATGTTGAATACATGTGGACGGATGAGGATACCGGTATGTCTGGCACCAGTCGACTGTATGAGATTACAGGGCAAGTTCTCTCATGGCCATCGGCGGAAGGGCGAGAGTATGACGTCGAGTACGCAACAAATATCCTGACAGGGTTCTCCACATTGGTTGAAGGACTGCCGGCACACGAAAGTCGTGTGAACACGTACACCAACTTCTTCGAAGAAGGCGTAACGGTTCCAAAATTCTATCGTGCTAGAGTCGGTTGGCCGGATGATCCGCTGCAACAAACGCTCGATTAAGCCAGCGACTCGTCAGTTCCTCGCAAAACTGAGCTGCTCAGCCTGCTGGCTAGAGCCGTGCTCGGACAGCTAATGTCAGTCGCTGTATCTTTGCGGTACATTCTCAGGGCAACACAGACAGGCTGTCTCAAAACGTGCGTTCTGGCTAACTTGTGGGATGCAGGGACAGAGAAGAGCCTTGCTTTGCGCCCCCAGCGAGCTTGTCTCGCTGGAGCGGAAGTATGGGTTGGGCCACGATACGTGCAACGTCTCGAATAGTTGGAGCGAGTACAGAGGAAGCGCCGGATTCGCTCCAATCGTTTCCCCAGCCTTAAGCCCCGCCATCTCTTGAAACTCTTGCTCCAGCGGGACAAGCCCGCTGGGAGCATTTCCTCGCAATTGCCCGGATCGTATCCCTGTGCATCAGCTAGCGGAGGAGAGGCGAACAGCCGGGTTTTGAGACAGCCACCCAGAGGTTGCCCTTCCAGTATACTGAAAGCAGAACCAGTTACTGCAGAAGCGCTCCGGGGTGACGTGTCCCGTCACGTTCTAGGAGAATAGACCGACAAATAGTGGAAACTGGTATAAGTTTCGTCTACTCAAAGCACAGCGTAACGCTGCGTCCGCAGTGCTAGCTTGTCCAACTGCATACTCCTTGGGTAGAGTGTGACCTTGTGAAAGCTATTCATCAGTTTGTCGCGGGTTACAGTCGTGGGGATGCGATTAGCAACGAAGCCGTGGTCATGCGCGATATCTTCCGATCATGGGGATATGCGTCCGAAATCTGTTCGGAAACTCGTCGAATACTTCCTGAATTGCGCAAAGATGCGCTGGATGTCGAGGCCATCCGCACAACAATTCAGCCAGATGATGTTGTATTACTGCATCTTTCCATTGGCTCGAATGTAAACGATGTGTTCGCAAGCTTACCCTGTCGCAAGGCGATTCTTTACCACAACATCACGCCGTCCGAATACTTGCGCGGAGTGCAAGAAGAGGTCGCTATGAATCTCGCAAAGGGGCGAGAGCAGGCAAAGCGTCTGACCGCGGTGGCAACAGTCAACTTAGCGGATAGCGCCTACAATGCGCGTGAGTTTGAGCAAATGGGCTGCGCCTCCGTTGGTGTACTGCCACTGATTCTCAATTTCGATGCATTGCGAAAAGGATCCGATCGTAGGCAATACGCACTGTTTGATGACGGCAAAACAAATATTCTTTTTGTGGGCCGATGCGTGCCCAATAAGCGAATCGAGGA
>SLCI01000214.1 GCA_007125875.1 Kiritimatiellia bacterium
ATTGTAACATTGCCCGCCGTATTCACATCATGGGTTAACGTATAGACCGTACTGTCGGCTCCAGAAAAACCACCAAAATTGCCCGTTGTTGCTACTTGGGTCCCGTTGACGATCAGCTCCAAATTCCGGGCAGTCGAGCCGGTGAAAGCCTTTCGATATTGGAAGGAAAAGGTGCCAACGCCACCAGGGATGACTGCTTCAAGATAGCTGTCGCTTGCACGTCGCAACATGATACCGTTTCCACTTATGGGATAAGCATCTTCGTCACGGGAATGTCCGTATGTCCAAGTAAAGCCCTCATCGCCTGTAAATGAACCATCGGCGTAGGAACCAGTGAGATTCGAATTATCAAACGATTCTGAACCCTGCCCGTGAGCGATGGACGCGGTTGCGAGCGAAATGAAAAATAGCGCTATGAGCGAGCGGCGTCGCAGAGCTCCGCCCTCCAGGGCAAGCTTCTGGCCGATCAATGGAGGGGCGAGCTCCGCGAGCCCGGCGGCAGCGGAACGAAGCCGAGTTTCCAATGATTGGAAAAACGGCGCAAAAAAGTTCCAACGATTGGAAAAAGTGGCCCGTTTTTTTCCAATGATTGGAAAAACGGCCGAAAAATCTTCCAACGATTGGAAAACACCCCTCGAAAGTCTTCCAACGATTGGAAATGTTCTGTGTCCCTTGATATTTGGCTCCTTGGTCATTGAGTGCTCGATCCTAATAAAATTTTTCCTGATACGCTTATAAGTTGCCCGGTGCACGTTAGCTCCGCGAAACGATTATGTTAGAAATTCGTAAAAACGATTTACCCCGCCAAAGATAATGCATTTTCTATGCCAGCGGGAGACTCGGAGATGGCCCTAAGTGGCAATATGCTGATTATCAGGGTGTTGCGTTATGAAATAAATTTTTCGGGTACTTTTGGTGCCTTCCAAATAGCACGCATGACTACGTTTTTGTCACATTAATCCAAGAGACGTATAATTTTGTTACTTGGCTAAATATGGGGCTGGTTGAGCATAAAAAAAGCCATGCGTTGTGACGCATGGCTTGGCGAGAAGTGGTTCGCAGCCGTACGACCGGTCCACGTGAACCGGTCGAGCGCTGCGCTTCGTTTTTACGCTTAATGGCTGGGAATGGATTCGCGCGTTAGGCGCTTCCGAAAGACGTAATAGCTCCACCCTTGGTACCCGAGCACGATCGGCACGAAGATGAGTGCGACGAATAGCATGATGCGCAAGGTCAACGGACTGGAGGACGCGTTGTAGATGGTGAGATGGTAGGCCGGATCGGTGCTGGACAGCATGACGCGAGGGAACATGCCCGTGAAGATGACGGCGGCCCCGAAGACGATCGTCAGCGATGTAGAGGCAAAGGCCCATCCGTCTAAACGCATCTTGAGGAATACGGCGATTGCGATATAGGAGCAGGCGGCGAGCAAGGGCATGGTGCCGGGCACAATCCCCAATTGGGCATGCAGATCGGTCTGCACATAGCCGAGCCCGGCAAAGACGATCATGACCACTAAACTCGGCAACCAGATGCGACTGGCGATCTTGTGGGCGCGGTCACGGATCGATCCAGTGGTGCGGAGACTGAGGAAGACGGCCCCGTGCAGGGTGAAAATCAACAACGACACCAAGCCGCCCAGCAAGGCGTATGGGTTCAGCAGATTAAAGAAGCCGCCGGTGTAATACATGTCCGCGCCGATCGGCACGCCACGCACAATATTGGCAAACGCTACGCCCCACAATACGGAGGGCAACAGGCTACCCCAAAAGATAAAGTTATCCGCAGTCCGTCGCCAGCCTTTCGCGGCCAGTTTGCCGCGAAACTCAAAACCGACCGCGCGCAGAATTAGGGCGAGCAAGATCAGCAGCAAGGGCAGATAAAAGCCGCTGAATAAGGTCGCATACCAATGCGGGAAGGCGGCAAACATGGCGCCACCCGCGGTGATGAGCCATACCTCATTGCCGTCCCAATAGGGGCCGATCGAGTTGATGACGACGCGCCGATCGGTGTCATCTTCACTGACGAAAGGCATCAAGATGCCGACACCGAAATCGAAGCCTTCCAGAAAGAAGTAGCCAATAAACAGGATGGCGATGAGTAGGAACCAAATCGTATTTAAATCCATGATCAATTCTCCTTAGTAAGCGTGGGCTCCGGACAAATCATCGGACGATTCGTCTGCGGGTGGGTCGCCGGGACGCTGCGGTCGGGCGAATCGATGGACCAGATAAAATCCGGCAGCCGCCAACAAGCCGTACACAATGGTGAACGAGATCATCGAAATCCAGACCGAGGTGGCACTCACAATGGGCGATACGCCATCCTCTGTGAGCAGCAATCCATATACCACCCAAGGCTGCCGCCCCATTTCGGCCACAATCCAGCCAGATGTGTTGGCGATAAAGGGCATAAACAGCATCACCAGAGCAATTCGGAGATAGAGGCGATTGTTGTCAATGCGCTCACGCCACCAATTAATCATGCCCCATATACTGAACAGGATGAACACCGTACCCAACCCGATCATGGCACGAAAACTCCAATACACGACGGTTACGGGCGGAATATAGTCACCGGGCCCGTGCCGCTCTTCGAATTCGGCCTGCAATTCGCGCATGCCCGTGACTTCGGCGGTCAGGTTGTTATGGGCCAAGATACTGAGCACATACGGGATGCGCAGCTCACGGCGACTGGTCATGTTTTCGCGATCATGAATGGCGAACAGCGACATGCCGGCGGGGGACTCGGTCTCCCAGAGCCCTTCCATCGCCGCCAGCTTCATGGGCTGCAGTTTGACGGTATCCTGAGCTTGCTTATGGCCCGTGGTGGCGGCGGCTAAACTGGCGATGGCAGTGAAGACCAGCGCGATTCGGAAAGAGCGGCGAAATTCTTCGGGACGATGCTTATGCAGCAGGTTCCATGCGCTCAAGCCCAACACGAAAAAGCCGCCGGTGACGAAGCCGGCGATGATCGTATGCGGAATCTGCGCCATCGCGCGCTCATTCAGCAGGATGGCAATGAAATCGGCCAGCTCGGCACGATCATTGCGCAGCACGTATCCGACGGGCACCTGCATCCAGGAGTTCGCAATCAGAATCCAGACGGCTGAAAGATTGGACGCGAACGCGACCAGCCAGATACACATTAAATGCAAGCCCTTGGAGAGCTTGTTCCAGCCAAAGAGCCAGAGTCCGATGAAGGTCGATTCAATGAAAAACGCGGTGAGGGCTTCGATCGCCAGCGGGATACCAAAAATGTCGCCCACAAAGCGGGAGTAGCCGGACCAATTCATACCGAATTGGAATTCCTGCACGATACCGGTGACAACGCCGAGCGTGAAAAGAATAACGAACAGCTTGCCCCAGAAGAGGGTCATGCGCTTGTACGTTTCATTGCCGGTTTTGTAGTAGAAGGTCTGCATAATCGCCACCAAAACCGAGAGTCCGAGGGTAATGGGGACGAAAATGAAGTGGTAAACGGTGGTGATACCGAACTGCCAACGCGCCAATAATAGTGGATCCATACTCTAGTTACCTCCAAAGATGGGGAAGAACATAGCCGTACAGATCACAAGGAGCAATCAGGGATTCCC
>SLCI01000064.1 GCA_007125875.1 Kiritimatiellia bacterium
CGAGCGCTATCCGCAATTCCCGTTCGCCGATATGCTGCGATTGCGACAGGTCGCCTATATCGAGCATCGCGATGGTATCGAGGTCGCCCGACCGCTGTACGAGTCGCTGCGCGAGCAAATTGCTGAAACCAATGCACTGGCTCAGTTGGAGGATTTATTGTGGTTCCACGAAGATGAATCGCATGCGCTGTTGAGCGCCTATGCCAACTCACCCACGGCCGTTTTCTTCAATGGCCAACCCGTCGGGTCAGTGCGTGCGGCCGATGAATTATCTTTCTTCCGAGTGCAGATCGAACCCGGCCGTCATGCGCTCGCGTTGCAAAGCCGGCATCACCCCTATCCCAATTGGGTGCAGGCCTATCTGCGCACGCATCAGCGCGATGTCTACACCACGCCCGCATGGCGCCATCGCTTCAACGCGCGCGGTGCGTGGACTTCGCCAGGCTTCAATGATCGCAGCTGGCCTGTCGTGGGCGGAACCGGTGTGAAAGGGCCACCCGAGGTGCCGTTCATCTGGGTGGTGCCGCACGCCCATATTAACATGCAATCCATCGCCGTAGGTTTGCGCCCATCGCAGGATTGGAACGATCAATCGGCGCTCGCCGCCTTCCGGTATGAATTCCATTGGCCGTGATCGCCCGCTACTGAATCAGGAACCGCTCCATATCGCAGAGTCCTTCCGGCGTGCCCATATCCAATAGCGGCGGCTCCGCCGGACAAGCCATCAATCGGTGCTCAGTTGCCCAGCGCGGGAATAAATCTGTCTCCAACGAGCAGAACTGATCCGGCGGAATATCCGCCAGCGCTGCCCGATGCATGCGATACACACCGCCGTTGATCCAGCCGGACGCGCGCTCCTCCTTTTCGCGGAATGCCGTGATCACGCCGTGCGCATCGAACTCCACCGTGCCGAAACGCCCGGCCTCCTCGATTTGGGTGACCGCGATGCGGATTTTCCAATCGTTGGAAACTTTTTTCGCGGATTTTCCAGTCGTTGGAACTTTTTGGGGCGATTTTTCCAATCGTTGGAAAAAATCCGGCTGATTTTTCCAATCATTGGAAACTTTTTGACCCCTGTTTTCCAATCGTTGGAAGTCCAGATTTGGTAATAGCGTGTCGCCATTGACGAGATAGAACCGGTCATCGATCAGATGCGACTCCACGAACTGCAAAGCACCGCCCGTGCCAAGCGGTTTCGGTTCTTGGGAGACTGTGACGTCCTCTTGACTGGCCGCCCAGTCCTTGATTTGATCGGCCATATGCCCTGCCGCCAAGTGAATTTGTGTGACGCCACCGCGTCGCAGCCATTTGACCTGCCATTCGATAAACGGTCGTCCCGCCACCGGCACCAACGCCTTTGGGCGATCCGCGTAGAGCGTGCGTAACCGCGTGCCTTGACCTCCGAGTAGAATCACCGCTTGCATGTTCTGAGGGTATGCGATCGCTGATCTGACCGCAAGCGAGGGCTGCGCGCCGTTAACGCTTTTGCGTCGGACCATCCGGATCAAGATTCATGCGGATCCCTTTAATACGCTTGCGCCCGAAACGTCTCTGCAGTTTTTCCAGCATCGCCTTTTCGCCGTAGCGTCGCAGCTCGGACAGCCAGGCAGAGTTCGCCACGAAGATCGTCAGCGTGCCGCGCTCTAGTCGGCCCGGCCGGGTATGCTGGGCGACTTGCGGGCCAACCAGTGTCGCCCACTCGCGCAGCAAGGCCTGCTCCCACATGGGTTGCTCCAAACCTAGTTTCTTCATCACGTTTGGGAGCAGATGCTCCGGTGTTGTAACGCGGTAGGGCGCGGGCGGGCGCAGATCAGTAAGCTGAAAGCGCTCCCGTTGCACCGCCCAGCGCGATAGCTCTTCCCGGGATATGCGGCGTGATGACATAACGAGAATATATCGGTGAAGGTGGGCACTTGTCGACTTCGATGCAAAAGTCGTTCTGGCACGCTCGACTCTTGACCGTGTTCGGAAGTTTACGCACCATCGACGTTTCGATTTGAGGAGTGTTGTTCAGAATGACGGAAGATCAAATTCAAGCGCAAGAGATGCCGGAAGAGGAAATCGTTGCGGCACCGGAAGGTTCGGAGTGGGTGATTTTGCACACGCGCCCGCGTGCCGAGAAGAAGGCGGTGCAAGCGTTCGAGCTGGCGGGCGCCAAGCTGTACTTGCCGCTACGCAGGAAGGATCATCGGTATGGTGGTCGTCTACGCACATTTTGGTCGCCGCTGTTTCCGGGCTACATCTTTGGCTGTTTCGAGTCCCGCGAGGTGCATAAGCTGAAGTCGAATCAGTATGTGGCGAATGTGCTGACGGTCGTGGATCAGGATGGTTTGCTTTATCAGCTCCGCCAAATACAACAGGCGCTGGCGGCGGGCGAGATGGTGGACGTGATGCCGTACTTGGAGAAGGGCAAGCCGGTACGGGTCACGGGCGGACCATTCAAGGGCGTCGAAGGCATCATCGAACGACTGGACAAAAAGACGCGCGTTGTTATTAGCATCGAAATGATTCAACAGTCCGTATTTATGGAAGTGGATAGCGCATACATCGAGATGATTAACTGAGAATGCAGAGAAGAACGCTATGTACGCTCCGATAAGAAAATTTTTGCATCGCTTTATGCCGACTTCGGTTGTGCGTGGATTGCGGCGCTGGCGCGCACCGCGCGTGGTGGCGCGCTTTACCGATGCCGATTGGCCTTATGCCGCGCTGATCCGGGCCCACGTGCAAGCGGGGGATACGGTGGTCGATGTGGGGGCGAACATGGGCTACATCACTGCGCGACTGGCGGAGTATGTCGGGTCAAGCGGTCGCGTCTACTCGTTCGAGCCAGTACCGGATACCTACGAGCAATTGGCTGAAACGGTGCGCGTACGGAAATTGGATCAGGTGACGCCGATACATGCCTGCGTGTCCGATCAGGCTGGGCCGGTGACGATGGTGGTGCCGGAATATGACAGCGGCGGAGACAATCTGTATGAATCGCGCGTGGTGGATCCGGCCAGTTCCGGCGCCGGACGCCGAGTGGCCGTGCAGGCGGTGCGTTTAGATGAAGAATTGCCTGAGAGTATCAGCCGGTTGTCCTTTATGAAAATCGATGTCGAGGGGCACGAGCGCGCGGTCATTGCGGGTGGTCTTGAGATGTTGCACCGTCACAAACCATTGCTGCTGATTGAGGTGGCAGAGGACCCGGACGACCCTGAATCCTCCGCGGCAGCGCTCTTTGCCACCCTGGCTGAATTAGGATATGCGCCGTATGTCCTGGAGGGCGAACAGTGCCGTTCTCGTGTGAAAGGCGATCGTTGCGTGGATTATCTGTTTAGCGTGGAGCCACTGTAATTGACCGCGCGGCGGATTTGTCCTGCCTTCTACTCCATCTCTTTCCCTTGCCGGCACTGTTTCGGCATCCAGCGATAAAGGCGAAAGACAAGGGGGGAGGCGCTATTCCTTCGTCTTTCGCCATAATCTTTTATCCTTATCTTGTGTGCACCCTGTGATGCAATTCTTCGCCACACGATGTCATACCAGTTGCTATATCTTTTCGGCACATTCTCAGGGCAACACAG
>SLCI01000234.1 GCA_007125875.1 Kiritimatiellia bacterium
CCATAAAGAAGGCGGTTTTCGCAAAGGCATGCGCGAGCACCTGATACAGGCAACCGCGGCTACCGGCGACTAGCCAGGGCATCATCGGCGCATTGATCGAAGGATCGGTCACCGTGCTGACCGGGAACACGAAGAAGAGGTAACCCAATTGCGCCACGGTGGAGTAGGCGACCATCATTTTGACGCGGGTTTGCCGCAAGGCTTGAATGGAGCCCCAAAGAATAGCGCCGGTGCCCAGCATGCCTAATAGTTGTCCGGTCTGAAAAGTAACCACGTCATGGAAGACTTGGAACCAGAGACGGAGGACCAAATAGAAAGAGGCTTTGACGACCAATGCCGAAAGGATCGCGCTGACCGGTGCGGTGGCGCTACCGTGTGCCGGCGGCAACCAAAAATGCAGAGGGAATGCTGCGGTCTTGAGCAGGAGACCAATCAACATGAGGGCAAAGGCCGCGGCAGGAACGCGACCGCCGTCAATGGCTGCACTCAAGAGGCCGATGTCCAGCGTGCTGTAGGCCGCATAAAGCATGGAGACCCCAAGCAAGTAGACGAGCGAGCCCGCCATCGCAGCGAGCAGATAGCGCATGCCCGCGATTAATACTTTGCGCCGACCCGTCAACGTCAGCAGACCGACGGCGGCCAAGCCGATGATTTCCAGGATCACGTAGATATTGAACAAGTCGGCCGACATGTAGAGCGCGTTCATTGAGCCCCACAGGAAAAGCCAAATGGGCCAAAACATTTCTGCGCCGCGCTGTTCATTTGCGGTTTGATAGTGACCAAAATAGGCTTGGGCATAGAAGCTGATGCCGAGGCCAACCACGCCGGTCATCAAAATCATAATAGCGGACAGCCCGTCTGCGCGGAACTGAATCCCCAGTGGCGCATGCCAGCCGCCCAGTGTGTAGATTTGCAGCCCTGACGTCGCAATTAAGTAGGCTGTAGCCAGTGCGGAGAGCGTCGTTAATCCAGCAATCGCCAAGCCGGTCACGACCGCCACGCGCCGATGAATGACAAAGCACACGAGCGACCCCACCAAAGGGATCAGCACCGATAAAGGAAGTATAACGATCGCATTCACGATGGATCGTCCTCATCGATTAGTTCAGCTTGTCCTGTGACCGTGTAGATTCGGCGGGCCAGCGCGACGGCAAAGGCGGTGGCGCTGAGGGCTACAACGACGCCGGTAAGCAGCATCGCTTGTGGAACCGGATCTGGAAACTCATCGAAATTGCGCGCCGCGACGCTGATCAAGAAGAGGAACACGCCCCCCGCCATCACATTGATGCAGATGATTTTGCGCAGGATATGCGACAGAACGACCAGTCCGTGCAGCCCGAGCGCAAAGATGATCATTCCTGTTATCGAATAGGCGAGATACTGTGACATGGCGATAGGATTAGTGGGGTTCGAGCGGTGTCCGGTCTCGATCCCGGATAACAGGTTGTAAGCCGATGATTAAGGCGGCGACGGTGACGGCAATGGAAATGGTAGCCGCCGCTTCGATGATCAAAATGATGGTTCCTGCATAGGCAACGGGGTAGTCGAGGATCGCTTGGCTGAGCAACACGTTGTAAAATGCCACGAGCAAGAAGCTGCCGAAACCAACCGTGAGCAGAAAACGGAATAGTCGGCCCGAAAACCCGCTGATTGACGGATGACCTGCCAACCACAGCAACACGCCACCGGCGCCGAGTACGACGCCCGCTTGGAAGGCTCCCCCTGACGAGAATTTGCCCATCCAGAGCAGATAGCCGGAAACCAGCACCATCATGGGGAAAAGCAGCTGAATAAGCCAGTTGAGTACCGGGTCGGGCGCGGGCATGCGCTCGATGTCGCGTAGATCGCTGCGGCGTTGAAAGAGTAACATACCCATCACCGCCATCAGCAGCACGCCGACTTCCAGCCAAGTGTCATACGCACGGAAATTGAGTAGCACCGCCGTGACGGGGTGCTCGACCCCGCTCTCATCCATATGCTGTTTCGAGAGTTCTGTCAGACCCAATGCCTCATCGGGCAATTCGATCAAGGCCGCGATCAGAAAAAGTGCAATGCCCGCACACGCCAACCCCAGCAGAAAGCTGGTAGGCGCCTTGATTTGAGCGGTGACTTTTTCGGGTGACGACATGCGCATTAGTCCTTCGGATGGGGAATCGGGCGGGGTCGATTAAAATGTCGAGCAGCATCCAATAACAACACGCCGGTTAATCCGGCACCAATTGCAGCTTCGGCCAACGCAATGTCAGGCGCTTTAAGGCGCACCCAGGCGAGCGCCATGAGTAGGCCGAAGACAATGAATAGGAAGACGGACTTGAAGAGCTCGCGCGTGTAGAGCACGCGTATCGCCAGTACGACCAGCGTCAGCATAATGAGACCGTCCAGAACCCATTCATTCACGCTCATGATGCCGCCTCGTCTTGCTGTTGCTTCTGCAAGGTGTTTCGACCGAGCAAGTAGCAGTTGGTGGTGCCCGCTAACATGGCCAGTAACCAAATCGCGAAGAGTTTGACGGCTACAGCCGGCGATCCGTTGTAAACCGCAAGGCTGAGTGCAATCAGGCCGAGACCCAGATTATCCGCCTTGGTGAGGGCGTGTAGGCGACTCAACGTGTCCGGAAATCGTAGCAGCCCGAAGGTGCCAGCCAAGAAGAAGAGGCTGCCGAGCAAGCCGAGACCAATGGAAAGGATGTTAATCATGCCGACTCCTCTCGTCGGGCATGTCGTTCGTCACTCTCGGGGCCGACGAGCTTAACGTAGGCCACCATCGCCAAAACAGCGAGTAGGGCGAAAACCAGTGCCACATCGCGGAGGGGGGGCTCGTTGAAGCTTTCGGCCAACAGGAGCAGAATTGCAACACCAGTTGTGCCAAAGAGTTGCAACGCTAACATGCGGTCGCCCAGTGATGGCCCGCGCACAATGCGGACCAAGCCAGCAACAATGTTCACCAGCAAGAACAGGGCTATCGCTATAAAGAATTCACTCATAGATCGTTACTCAAAGGCCCCTAAAATAGGAATTTTGGGCCGGGGCGCAAGTGATATCGGTCGCGAACAGCCGATTTTTGGTTTCCGTTCGGGCTTCAGAATCGGTCAGCGACGCCAAAAAGCGGGCAAAAATAGCACCAGAACGGTGTAGAATTCCAGTCGGCCGAGCAACATTAGTAGCGTTAGAGTGATTTTGCCGCCTGTGCCGACATCTGCGTAATTTTGGACAGCGCCAACGCCTCCGAAGCCGGGGCCCATATTCCCTAGTGTCGCCAGCACGGAACTGAATGCGGTCTCTAAATCGGGCGTGAAAGCGGTCATTAGCAGCGTGCAGGCCGCCCAGATTAACATGTAGATGGCAAAATAAGAGGTCACCTTGGAAATAATGTCTTGAGGAATAGACTTTTGGCCGATTTTGACTTGGACGACGGCCTCGGGGCGCATGAACAAGCGAATTTCGCGCAGTCCCTTTTTGAGCAGTACAAAGACACGGATCGCCTTAATCCCGCCCGTCGTCGATCCCGCGCAGCCGCCCATGACCATCAGGAGCAGCAGTACATAGCG
>SLCI01000043.1 GCA_007125875.1 Kiritimatiellia bacterium
TGTCGTTGATATCCGCTCGAATTGGACACCGCCTTTGCTGCGCGCGGTGGCTCTGGAAGGTGGTTACGATCCCGAGCGGTTAACGGCCTATATAGAAACGCTGACTCCTCCGCCTTCTGTGGTCATGGTGTGGGACGAGGCGTTTTATCAGCATGCCAACGTGTTACGCGATCCTCGGAACTTATTCCGACCTGATCCTGATGCGCCTGAAATCCCGTTGCTGATTATGGAGCGGACGCCCGTCGTCCTTTAAAAAAGCGTTGAATGATGGCCTTGCAGTCATCTTCCAAGACGCCGACAACGCAATCTGCGCGATGATTTAGCTGCTCATCCTGCAAGATGCGAAAACGTGACGCCCCGCCGCGCTGCGGATCACTCATACCCCAGACTACTTTGGGAATCCGAGCGGAGACAATGGCGCCAGCGCACATGGGGCAGGGCTCTTTCGTCACATACAGCGTCGTGTCGGTCAGGCGCCAATCGCCTAGGGCCGCGGCGGCTTGCGTGATGGCCAGAATCTCGGCGTGCGCGGTGGGATCCTTGAGTGTTTCTGTCGAGTTATGTGCTTGCGCGAGGATGCGTCCATCCTCATGCACAATCACCGCGCCAACCGGCACCTCGCCGGCTTCTTCTGCAAGCAGCGCCTGGCGAATCGCCCGCTGCATGTAACGAATTTCGGGCGCATCCATAACCGAATAGGGCATCGAAGTCATGGAGTGAGTCTAGCGCGCTTTAGTTGTTTTGAAAGACTTACCTGCGCGGGCCTTCGGTTCGTAGGGCGCCCGCTTGCGGATCGCCGTTCGGGGGGGATGCGGATCGCTTATGTGGATTGGCGGTGGGCGAAGGGGTCGCTTGTACGTGATACAGGATCCGGGCTGCGGGATTCGGGATGAAATCCATCCGCCAATATCTCGTATCGTGAACCTTGTGGCGCGAATCTCGCAAGCCACACCTTCGGTTAACTTGCGCGTTTACTGTAGGGCGTCCGCTTGCGGATCGCCGTTTGGGTTTAGCCGTTCGTCTGTAATGTTGTTGTAGGCCGACCCTCTGTGGTCGGCGCATTCCAGAAGGGGTAGATGCGAGATCAAAGGTCAGTGGTGAAGAGGCTGCATCCTCCGCTTGTTGGCCACTCCTGCATCACTCAAGCAATTCGCATGAAAAGGCCATATGGAGTGCGGCGCTCCGCGCCGCTTTGGACAAGCCCCCGTTGTCTTACCAGGAACCTATAGCACGCACGCGCCATCCGTAGTTCTCTAATCAAGAACGACGAACGCGCCTAGCGCCAATCACCGTTGAAGCGTGGCCATTCACTGTGTTAGCGTTCCGCGTATGTCATCTGTTGTCCAGAATCCACGCATCAACGTGTTATCCGATCATGTCGCGAACAAAATTGCGGCGGGTGAAGTCGTCGATCGGCCGGCGTCGGTCTTGAAAGAATTGATGGAGAACGCCATCGATGCCAAGGCGACACAGATTGATGTGAAAGTCGTGAGCGGGGGGAAGCGGTTAATTAGCGTGGCGGATAATGGTCATGGCATGGATCGGAACAATGCGCTACTAGCTGTTGAACGTCATGCCACGAGCAAAATTCAGGATGTCGACGATATTGAGCGAGTGACAACGCTTGGCTTCCGTGGAGAGGCGCTAGCTGCGATCGCCTCGGTTTCCCGCTTTGCGATGATTACACGCACGGCGGATGATGTCGCTGGAAACGAAATAAACATCACAGGCGGTAAACTGCACGACGTAAAAGAAGTGGGTTGCCCGGTCGGTACGTCGTTTCAGATCCGGAATTTATTTTTTAATGTTCCTGCGCGCCGAAAGTTCTTGCGCGCCGATCAAACAGAACTGACGCATATCCGGCAGACCTTTCTGATCTATGCCTTGTCACATCCCGAAGTCGGCATGACGTTAATGATCGATGAGCGACCGGTGCACACTTTGGCTGCAGGCGCCTCATTAATGGATCGATTAGGTGATTTGTTTGGCCGCGATTACAGCCGGAATCTTCGCGAAGTAAAATCCGAATCCGGGTTGGTGCGGGTGCACGGGCTGGTGGGGATGCCGCATGTACAACGCGCGGATCGGTCGGAGCAGTTTATCTTTATCAATGGTCGTCCCGCTTCGACGCCCGTCATCGCGTTTGCCTTGAATGAGGCCTATCACTCACTGGTACCAAAAGGGCGCTTCCCATCGGTGTTCCTCTTCATCGAAATGGATCCTGAATGGGTGGATGTCAATGTGCACCCGACCAAGAAGGAGGTGCGTTTTCGGCGTCCAGACGCGGTCCGCGATGCGTTAATTGCGGGTATTCGTAGGGCCATTCGACCAGATGAGGCGACAACGCCGAGCGATCAGTCACGATCTGCTTTACCCTCAGAGGGGGACAATACGCCTCGACCGCAACCGCGCCTGCGAATCGATGACTTGCCGTCATTGCCGGTCTTCAACTATCCGCGTATAGCCCCTCGTACGGAAGATGATCCTGTTCCTCCGCCTCAACCGCGCGCCCAAGAGTCGGCTCAAGCGGACACCGCGATGCCCGAGCGAGAACGTCCGTGGTCCTGGTGTCGCGTCGTAGGGCAAGTTGGCGGCTTGTATGTTGTGCTAGAAACCGAAGATGGATTGGTGTTGATGGATCCTCATGCTGCGCATGAGCGATTGATGTTCGAGCGTTTCATGGACTTATTGCTAGCGCGGAAATTGAAGAGTCAAGGGTTGCTCGCGCCGGAGACGGTTGAGTTGCGTCCCGCTGATGCCGCAATTGTCCGCAAGCAGTTGAGCCTACTGACCGAAATGGGTTTTGGCATATCGGACTTTGGTGGGGACAGCTTCATGGTGGATGCGATCCCTGATTTCTTGGGCGCGGTGTCTGGCGAATCGGTCTTGGCGATGATTGCACAGACACTGGATCAAGGCGGGCAGCGAGGTGGAACAGAGCGTTGGGCGGAAGAGCGCATTGCCAAAGCCGCTTGTCGCGCCGCCGTTAAGGCGAGAGACAAGCTCTCTCTGCAGGAAATCGAGAAACTCGTGATCGATCTCGCCGGAGCTAAAATGCCGTACACCTGTCCACACGGTCGACCGACCCTTATTTTTATGGGGTTCAAGGAGCTGGACCGGAAGTTTGGTCGTGAATAGAGTTTTTCGCTTCATTCCCGGCGGACTCGACGGAGGCGGGAGGATTCGTTCTACCGCGGCGTGATGGATAGCTGGGGCGAACCGCTTGTCCTGCGAAGCAGTGATACCTGTCAAGTTAATGGAGCAAGCGCTCTGCCAAAAGCAGTGTCACCCCGAGCGCAGTCGAGGGGTCTCTATCTTCTCGCCAAGCCGACGTTATCCGTTACCCGCTACGCTCGCGGGTCAGGCTTCGTCCCGATCTGCTGTGGACAGCGGAGGGCTGTTGGTGGGGATCGAGATGTCTCGATGTCGTCCCGATGCCCGCCTGCGGCGTGATCGGGACTTTGCTTGGCGAAGGCAGCCCGGTGAGCCGCTGGCAAAAGCGCAGAACTGGTATCAGTGTAGGGTCAATAAGTTCTCCGCGCGAACTTTCTTGCGGAGAACCATTTGCGCACAGATCCCCAAAAATGGAGGGGCGAGCTCTGCGAGCCCGAAGGGCCGCATAGGACTTTCCATTTGCCCATGCACAATCACGGCGTCGCAGAGCTCCGCCCCCCACATTGGGGCCAAATCGTTCATTGGAAATTCCTTGCGGAGAACTGAATGACCCTGGGTATCAGTGGGTCAAACGAAAGTAGAAATCGTGATGTGCAAGATCCCGATGAAGCTGCACCACAATATGATTCTCGCCCGCGACTAGCACCGTATCGATGATGTCGATATCCGGTTCAGGATTCCGATGCGTTGGATTATCCCAAACTAACCGGCCATTGAGCCATACGGTTAGTCCGTCGCCACTGCCCGCAGCTATGCGTACCCGTCGTGGCAACGGTGACTCAACCCGACTATAGAGATAGCTGTGGCGGAAGCCGTCGTGTCCTAACATCCGACCCAGCTCCCAGTATCCGTCCAGCTTCAGAAGTTCTGCGGGCACTTCCTGCCATTCCAGGGCGCCTGCGGTATCACTCAGCATAGGGTTCTGATGGTCCATTGTGGTTGGATCGAATATTGGATCCGTGCCTACACCGCCCGGAAACAGACCCGCAGCATACCACTGAGGTGAAACAACGACCTCTACGGGGCTACCTGGCCAGTCATGAGCTGGTCCACGCACTTCGAGCGTCAGGGCATATGTGCCAGGTAGCGTCTCGGGTGTTGTCGCTACATCAAATTCGACCTCGCGTGATTCGCCCGGAGCAAGTCGAAATCGAATGATCTGATTCGGATGGACCATAATCCCAGCAGGAGGGGCGAGACGAATGCCGATTGGTTGCATCTCATCGGATAAATTGGTCACACGATAAGCCGCTGTACGTAGCCCGCCACGAGCAGGGAAATGGATGCGTTGCGGGATGATGCCTCGTTCGTTGGTCGCACCAACGGGTTCAACGCGTAGCGCTGACTCGCTGGGCGCTGGTGCACCCTCCAATAAATTCCAAAATACCGGTAATGCCGAAGAGCGCACAAATAGCGGGATCTGGTGTAACTCGGGGGTGGATTGGATGGTTCTGGGGCCTTCGTGTCGTTGCTGAGTCCATAGGTCTATCCAAGAGCCCTCCGGGAGATAAACCGTGCGACTTGGCGTATCATCGGCCATCGGCGCGACCAGAATATCCGGTCCGAGCAGGTACTGATCATCGACGGAATGTGTCGCCGGATCATCTGGATAGTGCCAAGTGAGGGGACGCATGATTGGCGTCCCATGCTGACGTGCGTCTTCCCCCCAGCGACGCAAGTAGGGTTGCAAGCGCTCGCGCAACGTAAAGTAGAAGCGGGTGATGTCGATGGTTTCATTGTCATACCACCATGGTTCGCGTCCGGTGATGCCATGGAATTGCATAATCGGGCTGAGCGCACCAAATTGCATCCACCGAATGTAGAGGTCTTTTTCCGGCGTGCCCGAATAGCCACCGATATCATGACTCCATAACGGGAAGCCACTGAGCGCGGCCGACAGTCCTGCCCGCACAGCGGCCGCTAAGCTATCCCACTCGGCATGTTGATCACCGGCCCAGAACGCGCCTAGTTGCGCCGTCAAAGGATTTCCGGAACGGGCAAAAGTGATGCCCCGCTTGCCGGCCAGATCGAATGCGTCCAAGCTGGCTTGTTGGTAGTAAAAGGGATGCTGATTATGAAAGTTGGGGCAGGGCATATGCTCGCCGCCGTCCGTCTTAATTCCGCGGACACCCATTTGGATCAGGTCAACGTGTAAGTCACGCCACCAGTCCCGTGCGGCGGGATGTCTAAAATCAATTTTGCGTCCGCCTTCAAGCCAGCGTACGATGTGTTCGCTGCCATCGTCATTCAATACCAACCAACCGTTCTCGCGTGCCTGCTCATAGGCGAGGGAATCGACCCAAACGCTGGAGGTGATCCAGCAAACAACCTGCACATCGCGCTCCTTTAATTCGCGCATCCAGGTGATGGGTGTCGGATAACGGCGTCGCTCGAAGGCAAAGTTGTGCAATTGCTCAGCCCAGGCCTCCAGTACCACAACCCCCACGGGCATGCCGAGCGCCTCCATGCGGTCAATCACGGAGTTGATCTCGTCTGACCCAAAATAGGAATTACGCGACATCCAAGCGCGATAAATCCAGTCTGGTGTCCACTGTGGCCGTCCAACCAATTCAGTGTAGGATTGTGAGATTTCAGCGGGCGAACCGTAAAATGCAATTAGGTCAACCCCTTGGTCGGGAATGGTCACGATCAACTGATCCGCCTTCGTTTTGCCGATATCGAACTGCACGCGGCCAGGATGATTAAAGAAGAGGCCGTATCCCTCCGAGCTAATCAAAAAGGGGACGGCAAAGTAGGACGTGTCGCGTCGATTCCATCCATCCGTAGCCCAGCTTTCCAGCGTGTGGCCACGCATGTTGAAGGCATCGAAACGCTGACCGAATCCCCAGATTGCTTCGCTCGCAGTGAGCGGAAAATAGAGTTCCAGTTGATCATCCGGTAGTGCGACCACTCGACTAGGCGCGCGCCGTAAGGCCTCTACAGCCGGAGGAGCGTAGAGTAGTGGGTAGCGCAATTGAGGTTCTCCAATCGTTATGACCTCGATAGGCGCGGGAGATGGTTCTTCCGCCTGCTCATCGGCATGTGTGCTCACGGTCAATACCATGATGGCCCCCAGTAGCGCGATACGCTGAAGCAGGATGAACAAACGTGAACTCACGAGGGGAACGTTATCATTCAGTCGGTTGGGGGCAAGCGCGAATCGTGCTTTTGGGTGCCAACCAGCGCTAAGCGTCAGGGGGCTAGGCATAGAGATGATCAGAACGGGCAAGATTCTGATTGAAATAATAAAAAATAACGTTATGGTTTATTAATGAAGAATATTACCAGAGAAGTGCTTCATACCGCTTTGAACAGACTGGGAGAGTTGGCTGACTCAAAGGGAATCACGCTCGAAATATGCCTATACGGAGGAGCGTTAATGATGCTGATCTATCATGCTCGGACGATCACAAAAGATGTGGATGCCATTGTTCGGCCAACCCGTGAAGGCTTAAAGCTGGCGGAAGAAGTGGCACGCGAATTTGATCTTCCGGAGAATTGGCTGAATGATCACGTCAAGATGTTCATCGCACCAAAGGAGCAGCTACGCCCCATTCCTTGGGAAGGCCGAGGGATCAGGTTGACGGCTCCAACGGCTGGTTATCTACTGGCCATGAAGTCGCTTGCTTGCCGTGATCCGTTGCCAGGTTATGAGGGAGACCTTCACGATTTACGCTTCCTGATCCGTAAAATGGAAATACAATCTGTTGAAGAAATTCAAACGATCATTGACAAGTACTATCCGGATGATGTCGTTACGTTGGAGCATGAATTGCTCTTAAAGGCACTAATCGAAGAGACAAATAAATCATGAAGACCTCACCGATAATCGTGCGCCCCCGCTCACTGGCGGATGTTGCCCGTGCATCGGATTCCCTTACGGCGTTTGGAATGAATTTGCGTGACTGGCAGCATGCGATTCAGCGAGGAGGAGTTCATAGTCGTCCGGAGTTGCAGCGCCGCCTAATGGATGCGCCGCCACGGTGCGTTGAGCGTTTTGCGGGCGGGGATGTTGCCGATGCATATCTGGCGGCCTACGCGGAGTGGTTGGCTGATGACGCAGGGATTGATCGGCCTGACTGGACAAGAGATCCAAAGCGTGTTGCGAGCGATCCATGGTTTGCAACGCCGTTGCGAGGACATTTGTTGGTATCGACACCCGCCTCTTTCCGACAACGCAATGTCTTCACCACTCCGCAGACGGTCTTTTCTCCTGCACGGGGACGACCGAAGGTCTCACTCGATCAAAAACGCGTGAAGGCGCGTCTTCGCCAGAAGATGTATCGCCAGCGGATTCGTGCATTGGTTGAAAAGGCCCGTCAAATGTCGTGTGAAGACTAGGTCATGATCAAGGTTGAAGAAAGTGATCGATTAGACTGATTATGGTGCGTCTTAACGGGAGTATTTGATGGGTTTTAGATTCTGGCGCAGGGTGCGGATCGCGAAGGGGGTAACGCTCAATCTGAGTAAAGGAGGGATATCGACCTCTTTTGGCCCTCGTGGAGCAAAGTATACAGTGGGACGACGGGGACAGCGTGCAACGGTGGGGTTACCGGGGACCGGCTTGTTCTATACAGCGCACGCTTCCAGTTCGTCACGGTCCCGTCGCAAGAAACCCTCAGCGCGAAAAGCCCGTCCATCGTCTGCCACATCCTCTCGATCATCGGCCCCTGTTTCGGATCGTCTCACGCCAGGCTTCTTTCAGCGCCTGATGATTCCCAAAGATGAATTGCAGTTCATCGAAGGTTTGAAGGAATTCACTGCGGGTCATCATCGTAAAGCGTGTCAGTTGCTGAAGGAATGTCTGCACATCGCCGATGCCGCCTATGTCTGCGGGTTTCTGGCCATTAATGATCAGAAGATGGAATTGGCCGAGCGCGCATTCAAAGCGGCACTGGCCAAGCATCGGCAGTTGGGGCAGGGCTTGGCAAAATACGATTTGCGCCTTTCCCTCGGGCTGAACATCACCGACGAAGTATTCGCGCAGTTAAGCTGTGACCGGCGCGGCGTGCTGTTAGGATTGGTAGAGATTTGGCAGCGCCAGGAACGTTATCAAGAGGCCGCCGACACACTGCTGGAATTGTGGAAACAGTTGCCGTCGGATGTTGTCATCAAACTTTCGTTGGCGGAGCTCTTGTTGACCACTGATCCCGAGAATCGGGAGCACGCTCAATATGTCGTCAAAATGACGACAGATCTGGATAACGAGTGTGAAATTCACGCGGCGCTATTACTGTATAAGGCGAGGGCCTTGCGGATCCTGGGCCTACACACGGCCGCACGGGATGCCTTGACCGCTGGATTGCGACGCAAGAAGGATCGCCCGGAAGAGCTACTCAAGACCCTCACGTACGAACGCGCCATCGTATACGAAGAGCTGGGCCAAAAAGTCCGGTGCCGTAGTGAATTAGAAAAACTATACGCACAAGATCCCGGATTCGAGGACGTAGCCGTGCGGCTAGGGGTGGTCTAGAATGATTCCGCCTTAGTGAAGTCTGATCACAGGGCTGAACTCGTTGACGCATTCACTTACAGAATGAACGGCCTTCACGTTCGTCGTCGTTGCTTTGAGCGCTCGGGACTTCGACGCTGGGCGCCACCTTTACGGCGCGCCGCGCGCTTTTGGTCGCGCTTGGCGGGATCCCCTTGGCCGGCTCGGGCGACCCGGACGTCACGCCCATCGAACTCGGTCGGTTTTTGGGCAAATCCATCGATCAGCCCCTGCGCGGCGGCGGAAGGGACATTGAAATAGGTTTGCATCTGAGTGATGTTGATGCGGCCGACCGCGATGTTACTTGAGCGATCCACGGCATTGACCAGGCCCATCAATTTTTTGGGACTCAGGCCGTTTCGTTTGCCAAGATTGATGACCAGTTCGGCCATGTCACTGTCGCTGGCACGCTGCCCGCGGCCTGCGCGTTTACCGGGAGGAGAGAGCGGTTCGGCGTTTAGGTCGGGTTCCTTGCCGTAGTAATCAAGCATGCGATGTAATTCCAGCGAGGCGAATCGTCGCAATAGATCTTCGCGGGATACACCTTCCAGGTTCTTGCAGAGCAAGGGGAGAATGTCATCGATCAAGCCCGGTTCCGGAGAAACCTCACTGAGGCGCTTCATCAGCGCGAGTAATTGTGCTTCGCAGATTTCAATGCCGCTTGGCACGGATCGCTGTATGAAGGGGCGTCCAAGTGTCTTCTCAATGTGTTTCACTTTATAATGTTCGCGCATATTGATCAGTGCGATCGATACGCCGTTTTTCCCCGCGCGTCCGGTGCGACCGCTACGGTGCGTGTAGCTGCCGAGTTCGTCCGGTAGGCTGTAATTGATGATGTGGGTCAGGTTATCCACATCGAGGCCGCGCGCAGCGACGTCAGTCGCAACCAGCATGGTGATCTCGCGCGCCCGGAATTTCTTCATCACCCGATCCCGTTGCGCTTGTGTGAGGTCGCCGTGCAAGGACTCCGCTTTGTACCCGTCACGCCCGAGGCGATCGGCGATGTCCTGGGTTTCCTGACGCGTCCGACAAAATACAATCCCGTACATCTCCGGATAAAAGTCGACGAGACGTTTTAGAGCGGGGTATCGGTCCCGGGCATGCACCACGGCATATTCATGACGGACATTATCCGCTCCGGCGTTGCGTGTGCCCACGGTGATTTCTTCCGGATTCTTCATATATTTCCGGGTGATCGCCGCAACCTGTTTGGGCATGGTGGCCGAAAATAGTAGCTTTTGAGCAGTATCGGGCACGTCCGAGAGAATGGCTTGCAAGTCTTCTTCAAAGCCCATGTTCAGCATTTCGTCAGCTTCGTCCAGTACCACATGCTGAATCCGTGCGAAGTTGGCACGTCGACGGCGCAGCATGTCGTGCATGCGGCCGGGCGTGGCAACCACAACATCCACACCGCGCGACATCGCCGTCAGCTGTGGACGGATGTCAGCGCCCCCATATACGGCCAGAATCTGAACACCGTGCATGGAGGCGGAGAAATGCTCTAGATCACGGGCAATTTGCATGCACAGCTCGCGGGTCGGACACAAAATCAATGCTTGAGGCGTTTTGATTTCTCGCTTCAGCATTTGCAGTATCGGCAACCCGAACGCAGCAGTTTTACCGGTGCCGGTTTGGGCGAGTGCAACGAGATCGCGCTGGTCCTTGAGAATGGCGGGAATGACGGTCGCTTGGACGGGGGTCGGCTGTTCGAATTTGAGCCGAGCGATGCCGTCGAGGAGTTCGGGGCTGAGCCCCATATCGGTAAACTTCATGGATATGTCCTATATTCATTGCAGGAAACCCATCTCCGATCAATTTCCCTGCAGCAAACATACGGACCCTCAAAACAAGGGAGGTCGCAGCATGGGTCTAGGCCACCGAAAGCGCAATGATAATATTTTGGTCGTGGTGCCATCTGGGCAGGTCGATAAATAGAGAAATGCTCAATGCCTGTCGCTTTTGTCGGTATCTGCTAGTATCCCAAACATGTCATTAGTCAGTTTGCATAATATTCAATGCGCATTTGGCGGTCCGCTCCTGTTGGATAATGTTTCCGTTCATATCGAGGCGGGAGAACGGGTGTGCCTGTTGGGTCGCAACGGGGAAGGGAAATCCACCTTGCTCAAGATTATCAGTGGCCAAATTGAACCCGATGCGGGCTCGTTGGCCTTTGCCCGTGGGACCACCGTCGCCTACCTGGAACAGGAGCTGCCGCGCCCGCCTTCCGGAACGGTTTATGACGTTGTGGCCGAACACTGGAACCATGAACATGAGCTGGAACATCCGGTTGAGCGAATACTCTCGCTACTCGACCTCGATTCTGGCCAACCCTTTGCGGCGCTGTCCGGCGGCATGCGTCGTCGTACCCTGCTGGCCCGCGCGCTGGTCAATGATCCCGATCTGCTGATTTTGGACGAGCCGACGAATCATCTGGATCTCGAAACCATTCAATGGCTAGAAAAGTTTTTAAAGGGCTGGCCGGGCACCTTACTGTTTGTGACACATGACCGTATTTTCCTGCAATCCCTCGCCACACGTATTCTTGAGCTGGACCGAGGCCGGCTATCGCAATGGGCCTGCGACTACGCCACGTATTTGCAGCGCCGCGAAGTTCAGCGGGAGGCCAAAGAAAAGCAGCATGCCGTTTTTGATAAAAAACTTGCACAGGAAGAGGCCTGGATTCGGCAAGGCATCAAGGCGCGCCGGACCCGCAATGAAGGAAGAGTGCGTGCCTTGGAGGCGCTGCGTCGCGAACGGGCCGCTCGCCGAACACCCATGGGCGACGCGCGTTTGCAGATACATACCGCTGATCGATCGGGCGACAACGTGTTTGTCCTCAAGGATGTGCATTATACCTATGATGAAGCACCCTGTATCACCCAATTGACCTACACCATTAGCCGGGGAAGTCGCGTGGCTATCATCGGACCCAACGGCTGTGGGAAGACCACCCTGTTGCGTGTTATTCTGGGTCAGCTGGCGCCGACACAGGGACAGGTTACGCACGGCACAAAGCTGGCGGTTGCCTTCTATGATCAGCACCGCCAGCTGATCGATCCAGGCAAGAGCGTGAAATACAACTTGTGCGGAGACGATGACTTTGTCCACACGTCAGAAGGGCGCCAACATGCAATTAGCTACCTGCGCAATTTTCTGTTCTCCCCGCAAGATGCGCTTCAAGCGGCCGGCTCCCTTTCTGGCGGACAGCGAAATCGACTAATGCTCGCGAAGCTCTTTGCACGTCCGTCTAACGTCCTGGTTCTTGATGAGCCCACCAACGATTTGGACATGGAAACGCTCGACTTACTGGAGGAATGTGTCAGCCAGTACCCGGGTACCGTCTTGCTCGTGAGCCATGACCGCGCCTTTATCAATAACATCGCTACAGAAACCTTGGTGTTCGAAGGAAACGGGCAGGTGACGCCTTATGTCGGCGGCTATGACGATTGGTTACGCCAACGTCCGCCGCCCAGCGTCACCCCGCCGGAAAAGGCACCGCAGCCCAAACCTGCGCAGAGCCCGAAGCCGCGGAAACGAACGAATAAAGAGCGCGCAGAATTGCGCCAATTGCCTGAACAAATCGAGGCGCTCGAGGAGGAGCTGGCCACACTGCAGACACGCCTGAGTGATCCCTCTTTCTATCGCCAACCTGAGGAAACGATTAAGCAGGTCACCGCTCGCGCTGAAGCCATTCCCAGTTTGCTGGAGGCGCATTATGCGCGCTGGAGCGAGTTGGAAAGCTTGTGATTTTGACTGCCATAATGGCGAGTCATGAGTGGAATTCGGAGAGAAAAATGGAGGCGCGGACCGGATTCGAACCGGTGAATACAGGTTTTGCAGACCCGTGCCTTACCACTTGGCTACCGCGCCGTCTCTGAAGACAAGGTGAGCACTATACCGATTTTCACTGGTATGTCCACCCTGTTCCCAGCCTACAGTTGATCGACCAAAATGCCAGCTAAAATTAGCGAGGCGACAACCACGGCGAGGCCGATCCGGTAATAGCCGAACAGGGCGAGGCCATGCCGTTTGAGATAGCCGAGAAACCATTTCACGGAAATGATGGCGGCGATGGTGGCGACGATGAAACCGATCAGGATATTGCCGATCCCGAACACCTCCATCATTAACTCGCCGTGCTGCAGCGTGTCATAGGCGGTGGCGGCCGTCAGCGTGATGACACCGAGCAAGAAGCTGAAGATCACGGCCGAGGTCAGGTTCATTCCCACCAGTAA
>SLCI01000165.1 GCA_007125875.1 Kiritimatiellia bacterium
GCTGAACACATCGTGGGCGCGCACCTCTACACGCGTGATCGCGCGCCGCTGTTCGAATGGGCCCAAAGCGATCACCTATGGACGCGGCGTATCGCGATTATGTCGACCTTCCACTTCATTCGGCGCGAAGACTTCACGGACACCTTGCGCCTCGCGGAACAGTTGCTGCACGACGCGCATGATTTAATCCATAAGGCGGTCGGCTGGATGCTGCGCGAGGTCGGCAATCGCGACCGGCCGGCCGAGGAAGCCTTTCTACAACAGCATTACCATTCCATGCCGCGCACCATGTTGCGGTATGCGATTGAGAAATTTCCCGAGCCGCTGAGGCAGGCGTATTTACGGGGAGAACGCTAATGTATGCTCTGCTTTCGTAATTGCGAAAGTGACGCACGGCTGCTATCCTCGTCGGCAGTCGCCGCGATGGTTTCAATCATCTCAAGGAGGATCGATTATGAGTACGCAGCGAATACTTGCCGTGGCGGGTGCGACAGGAGCACAGGGTGGCGGATTGGTCAGAGCGATCCTAAATGACCCCGACTCCGGGTTCTCGGTCCGCGCGATGACGCGAGACGTGAAATCTGACAAGGCCCGGGCGCTAGCCGATCTCGGTGCCGAACTGGTGCAGGTTGATCTCGATGATCGCGCCAGTATCGATCAGCCGTTTGAAGGCGCGTATGGCGCCTTTTGCGTAACGTTCTTCTGGGAACATTTTTCGCCGGAAAAAGAAAACGCCCAGGCAACCGCCATGGCGCAGGCCGCCAAGGATGCCGGCCTCCAGCACGTGATATGGTCCACACTGGAGGACACGCGCAAGTGGATTCCCTTGTCGGACGATTGTATGCCCACGCTGAAGGAGAAATACAAGGTGCCGCATTTCGACGCCAAAGGGGAAGCGGACCAGGCCTTTCGCGATCTCGATGTGCCAACCACCTTCTTGCTCACCTCCTGCTATTTCGAGAACATGATCTATTTCGGCATGGGCCCGCAAAAGAATGAGCAAGGGCAATACGTCGTAACACTGCCGATGGGCGACCAGAAGCTGCCTTGGATTGCGGTTGAAGACATCGGCAAAAGCGCGCTCGCGATCTTCAAAGCGGGCAGACAATACATTGGCAAAACCATTGGTGTCGCCGGTGAACACCTGACGGGAGATGAGCTGGCCGCTGGTTTGTCCAAGGGGTTGAAACTTCCGGTCACGTATCAAGCCGTGGAGCCCGCGGTCTATCGCAGCTTTGGATTCCCCGGTGCCGACGACCTGGGCAACATGTTCCAGTTCAATCGCGACTTTAGCGACTACTTCTGCGACGCACGCGACCTGAACGCAGCTCGTGCGCTGCATCCAGATATGCAAACGCTGGAAATGTGGCTGAAGGACTACGGCTCGCGCATTCCGCTGTAGGGTGTGCCATGCGGCGCGTTCGGCGAGCGCGCCCTAACGACGGCGGCTACAGAATTGATCTAACAGCGCCCCGATCAAGGCGTGCGAATGACGAGGTTGCGGATTTCGCTCATGTCCTCCATCGCATACCGCACGCCCTCCCGTCCGATGCCGCTATCCTTGACACCACCGTAGGGCATGTGATCGACCCGCCACGACGGCACATCGCCGACAATGACCCCGCCAACCTCCAAACGATCCCACGCCTCCAACAGGTGGTATAGGTCGCGCGTGAAGAGCCCCGCTTGCAACCCATACACACTGTCGTTTACCTCATCGAGCGCGTCCGAAAAATTACTGAAGGTGCTTAACACCGCGACCGGCCCAAACGCTTCACGCGCACAGATGGGCTGATCCTTGGGAACCGCCTCAAGCAGAGTCGCTTCTAGGATCGCGTCCTGGCGCACTCCGCCGCAGAGCAGTGTTCCGCCCGCCTGCACGGCGGCTTGAACCCATTCCTCCACGCGCTCGGCTTCCGATTCCGCGATCATTGGCCCGATGAAGGTATCTTCATTTTTCGGGTCACCACTTTTCAGCGCTCGGGTGGCGCGAATCAGCTTCTCCTTAAAGTCCGCATAAATCGCTTCTTGCACCAATATACGTTGCACGCTGATGCAGCTTTGCCCCGACTGATAGAAAGCGCCAAAGACGATGCGCGCAACGGCATCGTCCAGATCCGCGTCCGCGTCCACCACACAAGCGGCATTGCCGCCCAGCTCCAGCACGACCTTCTTCTTGCCCGCCTTCTGCTTCAATGCCCAACCGACATCCGGTGAACCGGTAAAGCTCAACAGCTTCAGGCGCTCATCGGTCGTGAACAGTCCGGCACCGTCCCGGCTGCACGGCAGAATCGAAAAGGCTCCGGCGGGTAAATCGGTTTCCGCGAGTATCTCCCCAATCAGCAAGGCGCCCACCGGCGTTCGGCTGGCGGGCTTGAGCACGAAGGGACAACCCACCGCAATGGCCGGCGCAATCTTGTGGGCCACGAGATTAAGCGGGAAATTGAAGGGTGAAATGAACGAGCACGGACCAATCGGCACATGTCGCGTGAATCCGCGATAGCCCTTCGACTTCGGCCCGATCTCCAGATTCATCACCTCGCCATTGATGCGCGTGGCCTCCTCCGCCGCGATGCGGAAGGTATCCATCAGGCGCACGACCTCGCCGCGGCTGTCCTTGATCGGCTTACCCGCCTCGATGCAAAGCGCCATCGCCAACTCCTCGGCGCGCTCCTCAAAACGCCTGACGCAGTGCTGCAGGATATCGCGTCTTTCATAAGCTGATAAGGCGCGCATGGCAGGAGCGGCCTCCTCCGCCTGACCAATCGCGCGGTCAATCGCATCGGCATCCGCCAACGCTACGCGCGTTGCGACCTCTCCCGTATATTTATCGCGAACTTCCAGATCGGCGTTCGCTTGGACGGGCCGATTGGCTAGATAGTATGGATATTGCTCGGATAGCATGTCGCCTCCTTTCGTCGCTGGATTAAAATCGGTTATCGTTCTACGGATTCGTGCAAATGACGATGAACCGAAGATCCGTTAATCCCGTGTTGTGTAGCGCGTGCCGCCCGCCGGGGAAAACGGCGGTGATATCGCCCGCCTGGACCTCCACCGCTTTATCATCCAGTGTCATCACGCCCTCCCCTGAAACGATGTAATAGTACTCCTCATCGTCCGCATGTTTATGCAACCCGACGGAAGCGCCCGGCGGCAACACGTCGTCATGAATAAACTTCACACCCCGCCCGCTCAAGTCAGCCGGACCGAGCACCTCCACCCAGTCGACCGCACCTCCCCCGCCGTGACAGGCCTCAATCGGCCCCGTCTTCATTTCCGCACGACGCTTGATCAGTGTGGTTTGTGTGTCACTCATAGCCGCCATCCTAATCAACCGCCTCCTCGATTTCGAGCCCTCACCTTAGGTAATCATAAATTGTTATCCTTACATAAGAATCAACGCTATGTAAGGATAGCCCTCAGTCCTTAAACGGGTCATACACGTCCTCGCCCGCCATCGCCACGCCGATTGGGCGCAGTTCGTGCAGCACGCGAATGGTGTCGCGATGATGGTTCAACACATCGCCCAATCGGCGATA
>SLCI01000023.1 GCA_007125875.1 Kiritimatiellia bacterium
AAATAGTTTCCGTCCCCATCATCGCCAAAAATTTGGGCAGACAGGCCTGATTTCGCAAAGGCACTGGAAACTAGTCCCGTGCAAATCCGCCATCCATCAAAATCATGACAACCGAGGGTTTCGCCGATCGCCGGCCACTCATCGAAATTCATGAAACGGGCGAAGCCCAATTGCTCTGGAAGAGCAATTTCGATGTCGTCCAGAATCAGTCGATTGGTGCTGCTACCCGTGTGGCGGATGCGGACGAAACGACTCAGTTCCTCTAACAGTGGAACATCATGCCGCACATGCTCGAGGGTGAAGATGTTATTGATTTCGGAGACCACATCATAGAAGAGGCCGTCAACCGACGTCTCGACAACAAGACTAACAGGATCCTCTGCCCCTTCTTCAGGGTCACCCGTGAATCCGTGCCGATAATAGAAGGAAATCACGCCGACGCCGCTGTCCAGTCGAGGACTAACGACCGATCCGCCATCAGTGGGGTCACCGGTCGCGTTCGCCAAGCTGACGGCTTGTCCTGCTCGTGCGAGTTGCGTTGTAAATGCGCCGTCTACAACACTTGTGACGATTTGGCCATTATTAATGCCCCACCCTTCAAAGATATAGTTGCCAAGCTGCGTGCCGCCCGGCCAGTCATCAAAGTTTTGGGTTCTATTGGAGGCCACCGCGCGAAGCTGGACATCATCGATCAAGAAAGTCCCTGAAGGTCCGGTGCCTGCCGCGTAGATAACCACGCGGCCCCACGCGGCTCGTCGCGGCGCAACGGCGCTGACTGTTTGAATTTGCCAATCATCGGTTACTCCGGAGAGATCGACTTCTTCATCCGCATCCAGCAAATTTCCGTTGAAGTCGTAAAACTCCAAGCGCATGCCCTGCTGATCAGCAGTCCACTGATTCGGCACGCCTTCGGCGTAGAACCATGCGCTGGCCTCATAGCTTTGTCGGGGCTCCACGGGGGCCTCTTGCCACCAAGTCCCCGATGTCGAACCAGACCAGTTCCCCAAAATAGCTGCAAACCATTCACCATCCGGTATGCTCGGCGGCGGGCTTAACCAAGAACCGCGGGCCGTGCCGCCGAACACGCCCCCCCGGGTATTGGGCTGCCCTTGCTGCCAGTAACGAGCTTGATCCTGCTCGGAGCCCTGAACCTCGAAACTACCATTGAAGAGAACATTCGAGCCAATATAGTTGATCGGCTGTACACTGAACTGGAGTGTTTCATCATTGAACGTGAAGCGAATCACATCGCGCCCAGTCGTGTTGTTTACCTGTATGTTACCCGGCACAAGCGCCGCTTGGCCAGATTGAGGCAATACCGTATGGGGTTGAACATTCATTCCCCAACTCTGCGAGAGATTGCCGGGCGTAAATTTAAAGCCAAACTCCAGATCAGCAATCAGTATGTCGCCCTGCCAGACATTATCGGCAACCAAGGTCAAGTTCTCCTGGCCCGCATTCCAGCCATTAAAGTCACCAGCCACATTGACGAACGGAAAGGCTGATTCAAAGGCGTCGGCACTCGAGAGAACGAGGGACATGGCCAGGAAAACCGATCTGACCGCGATTTTGGGGTATTTCATCATAAACTCACCTTTATATAGCTCCGCCCCGAGCATAACATACCCTTTGCGGGGATCTGCTGTCAAAACGACCGATCAAACAATTAACGACCCGCAAGCACTGAAAAGCGGCGTTAATCAGATTCCGTCAACCAAATGAATGACCTAACGATGCTGCGGTTACCCCCGCCCGAGCCGATCGCAGGGTCGCGCCACACTAACGCTACAGCTCGCTGTTCCGCGACCACTAAATCATCGATGGTCACGCCTGGTGGCACCTCAATTTCCGAGCGTGCGGGATCAGGGTCAAACCCTCGCGGGAAAGTGCGTGTCGCCAAGTATACCGTGTATAAGGTGTCCCGTGTGCCCAGCATGCCGTAACTGTTTCGAATAGCACTCTCGATCTCGAACTTATTGGCGTTGGCAGAGAGCCCGAGAAGATTTCGGGCTACGGTTGTATCAACCGCTGTCAGTTCTGTTAGCGCGGACGCATTACGCAGCCCTTGAGTGTCCGCAACCGCATCTACAATGGCCTCGGCAAAGTCGAGCGCCTCCGTTGCGCCCAACCGGCTTCCCACACCAGCAGTCGCTTGCCATGGCTCAATCGGAGCATCGTAAAGAGCGGCGGCGAGTACGCGCGGATACCGGGTGTTGACATTCACAACGCCCTGCCTGAACGGCTCATCATGAACTCTGAATCGATCAATTATGCGCGACGATGCGTCGGGGTCCGGCGCCAGCAAGCGGGTCGTCCGCCAAGGTTTAAACGGATCACTACTGTCGCCGCTGTAGAGGAGGTAGGACAATTCGGCTACGCTCTCGATTTCACGCTGGGCAGAGAACATCACCCCTGCTTCATCAGAGCTGGCAGCATATTGTTGTGTAGCCGGGTTCATTTCACCCAGCGATGCAGGTTCGCTATCCCATTGTTGATTCAATCTCCCAGATACAGGGACGTCCAGAAACGCCTGTGGATCCCAATTAAATCGGGGATCGAATGCGGCCTGTACCTGCAGCTCACCGAACTGCACTGGTTCTGTAGCCGGATAAGCCATATTCATCACAATGAATCTAAAGGCATTGTTGGGCCAGTTTGGTAGAACCACATTTACAGGTTCGCCATCGAGAAGTACCTCGATAGGACTATCAATAGACAGCACGAACGCTAACGATTGCGGAGAATCGGGACAGTCAGCACAGTCAACTTCAACAGTTGAGGTAAAAATAAATTCAGTTTCTCGGAAGCGCCCGTCAACACTGGTATCATGTCGAGGGCTAATAGAGGTGATAGAGCTAGCTGGGGGCTCCAAGTTTGCCTCTATTTCTGCACTCAAGGAGTTATCCGGCATTGCGCCAATTTGGCTAAAGGAAAGATCTCCTATGCGAACTTGGAAATTTTGATCACTCAGTCCTGGTGCGTACTCAAAGGGAAACCACGTTTCTACGAAAAGGTGTATGTTCAGTGTAAATTCGTTTACAGTAGCGCCGGTGCTAGGGTCAATTGACGAGACTAATTGATAAGTATTCGAAAAAACTATCTCATTGATCATCGGAATACGCTTTGCATGCAAACCGTCCGGACGCTGGGGGATCGGACCGGGCGAGGCGTAATCTTTGAGCAAATCCAAAAACACCTCGGCATCATCGACATTATCGAAAGCAGGGTTCGGCGGAGCCGTCAGCACATCGATAATGACAGAATCACTGTCCCAATCTTCCACAGGACCGCCTATGAAGGCAGTGGGATAAACTTCAGGCGGTCCGGTCGGGGCTACGTATCCATCGTCTGGATGAAAAGAGAAAACCGTGAAGTGATCGACATAGAAGTTGGGGCGGGCAAGAAAAGGAGGAGCATGATCAACAATGCTCCCCGTGTAGCTTGCCGCATTCCAAACCCCGAGTGAATATAACTCAGGAACGGTTTCGAATCGCTGGAACCACTGATCCCGCCAGCTGCCGAGTGATCCACTGTTGC
>SLCI01000047.1 GCA_007125875.1 Kiritimatiellia bacterium
CCCACGAGGTGGCATTGACGGCGTTGTCTTTGATTGCGTTGTTAGACGACACGGACATGACGGCGGCCCGCCGTGATGCCGTCCATCGTGCAGGACACTACTTGATCAGTCAGTTGCAATCGCTGGAGTCCCACCAGGCGGAGCGGAGGCTAAGCGCCCAGAACCGTCGTCTGGCTGCACTGGCCTTGGTGGCGGCCGATCATTATTTCCCCGATGCAGACTGGAGCGAGCGAGGACAGATCGCTTCGGACACCCTTGTAGTCGGTCAGGCGGCGGTAGGCGAGTGGGGCTACGTGTCGCGGGAGGATAATGGTTTTCAGACGGCAGTGCTGGCCCCCGAACAAATTCGGGCGCAAGCGACGCAATGGCTGATGACCACACAGGCGGATCACTGGGAACGACTGGGCGGCACCGTCTACGTCATGGCCCGAGCCTCGTTGCGCATGTAATCAAGGGAATAGAGGCGGTAATTAAGATAAGGCCCGCATTGTAGGGTAACGCCGCCAGTGTAGGGTATCCCCAGCGTGCCTTAGTAAGGGGTGCAGCTCTTCCTCCTGATCTTAATCGTACTCGTAATCCTAATCTTAATCGGTCTTGGTCAAATGTTGCTGCAGGTTGCTGAGGGCTGAGGTGGGGAATGAGATCCCTCGGCAAGCTCGGGATGACATGTGTTGCGTTGCGCGATGGTGATGTCGTGGATGGTTGGTTAGACACCGGAGGGGGGCTTGTGGCGAGGGGCAATTTGGAGTGCGGTGCTTTGCACTGCTTTGGATGATGGCGGACACCACCGTAACTGGTAATAGCTTATAAGCTATTATGCTTTACCGCAAATGACGGACTATAGCTTATAAGCTATTAATCGTTTTCGGTGCCATCCAGCCTGTTTCCAATCATTGGAACTTTTTTTTGCGATTTTTCCAATCGTTGGAAACTTAAGCGAAGGCTTTTCCATCCGTCTTCGCAAGGCTACGGCGCGACACGTCCGCCTACGCCCAGGGTGACAAGTCGGATGGCGGCCCCCAATTGCCCGTTGAAGAAGTCATGGCCCTTCAAGCCACGCCCTCACGGGCGGACTACGGGGTGCGGCTGGCTGCGTGCTGCCTCCTGTCGACTGGCCGGGCACCACGCCGTGTCGATGACTCATTTGCGGATTTTGCGATAGATCCATGCGGGCAAGACCGGCGCGAGGGCGGCGGTGGCCATGGTTGGGCCGCCGGGTAGATCGAATAGAAACGATGCGGTGAGTCCCACAAAGGCTGCGCCGGCGCCCAACACCACGGTGGTGACGACCACTTTCGGGAAGGCGCGAAAACACATCAAGGCGGCGGCGGGCGGACCAATTAACATCCCGAAGGCGAGCATGCTGCCGGCGCTATTCATGACCGCGGCCAGGCCGAAGCCCAGGCACAAGAATAGCAAGGCGTTCCATCTCCGTACTTTCAGCCCCAGCGTCTGGGACATGACCGGATCAAAACTGCTGACCACAAACTTGCTCCAGCACAGCCGGAAAATGAGCGCCGTAAAGCCTGCCACCGCGATGGCGAAAAGCGCCTCGGCGCGATTGGTGCCGAGCACATCGCCGGTGAAGAAGCGCAAGGCTCCCGCATCCGGGTGGGGCGAAAGCGCCAACACCACAATCGCTAACGAGCCGCCGGAGGCATAGGCGAGTCCCACCCAGCCTTCGGTGGGCAAGTGGCCGGGTTTGCCGGATGTGGAAAGCAACAGAATGCCGACCAAGCCGCCCAAGACCGCGCCCACCAGCAGGGGCAGATGCAGTGCAATGGCCAGCGCGATGCCCAGCGCGGTGATTTGGGGCAGGGCCGCGCCCAGAAATACGATGCGACGCAAATGGACGAAGATGCCGAGAAACGCCAACATGCCGCCGCCGAACACGCCGACGGTTAAGGCGTAGCGCATGAATTCGAACGTGTACATCTCCCGGAGGTCGGCCATCATCGTTGCCCTCCGTTCTCGAGACCTTGCATCGCGATGAATAATTGATCGTTCTGCCGATGGACCTCAACTTGATGTCCGTAGACCTCCGAAAGACGTTCCGCCGACAACATCTCGGCGGTTGGTCCGTGATGCAGCGTACCGTGCGACAGGATGCCGACGGTGGTTGCGCGACCGGCTAAGGATTGCAGGTCGTGTGTGACCAGCATGATGGTGACCTGCTGGTCGCGATGTAACCGCGCAATCAGGTTCATAAACCGTTCGGTCGCGAATAGGTCCATCGCGGCGGTGGGTTCGTCCAACAAAAGAACCTGGGGCTCCACGACCAGTGCCCGGGCCAGCAAGAGGCGCTGCATTTCGCCACCGGACAAGGTGTCCAGGGTCTGATCGGCAAGGGCATCGATTTCTGCCGTCTGCATCACCTCTGCCACGCGCTCATCTTCACCGCGCCGCCGCCAATGCGGCGGCTCCAGCGCGGTCAACGTGAACTGCAGCATGTCCCGCACGCGCATCGGCCAGATCGGATCAATCTGCTCGCGCTGTGGGACATAGCCAATGGTCGGTCGGCCTCCCGGCCACTCCATGCAGCCGGCGCAAAGCGGGAGCAAACCCAACATGGTCTTCACCAAGGTGGATTTGCCCGCGCCGTTCGGGCCCACGATGCCGATAAAATCGCGCTCGTCGACGCCAAACGACAGATCGCGCAAGACCCGGTGGCTAGGATAGCCCAGGTCGGCCTGATCGAAATGGAATAACCGTGACACGCGCTCTATTCGCCGCTGTTTAGCGCATCAAGAATTTTTGCCGCGTTGGTCTCGAACAGGCTGATCAGATCATCGGTGCCCTCGCAGGAACCGACGGTCGGACACAAGACCAGGAGCGGGGCGCCAATGGCGTTGGCGACTTGGCGTCCCACGCGTTGATCGTGCCAGGGCTCCATGATGACCGCGCGGATCGTGTCGGCATCGCGGTATTGTGCGATCAGTTCGGCGATGTGCCGCGCCGAAGGCGCCAAGCCGGGTAGCGGCTCCATGGCAGCGACGATATCCAAGCCAAGACTCTTGAGCATGTAGTCGAAGTGCTTGTGATAAATGATTACCTGCGCCCCCGCGTGCGGTTCGAATTTCGCCTGCCAAGCAGCGACCACTTCACTGCTGTGATCGATATAGGCCTGCAGACTGGCTCGGAAATCGTCGGCGTATTGTGGCGCGACGCGAATCAAGCCATTCGCAATATTACGTGCCGCTTGCTGAGCGATTACCGGTTCCAGTGTGTAGTGTGGGTTGCCCGATGGATGCACATCCCCCATGTCTCGCATGATGCGATCGGGAACCTGAATCGCCTCGATGCCTTCCGATGCGTTGACATGACCGGGGCCGCCGGGGCGGACGCGTCGATTGCGGGTGTCCCGGATGACTTCGGGGACCCAGCCCATCTCCAAGTCCAAGCCGTTTTCGATAAACAAATCGCTGCGGCTGATCCGCACCACCATGCCGGGGGTGGCGTCCAGAAAGTGCGCGTCCTGCAAGGGGCGCGACAGCGAGTGGACATCGACCTGTTCCCCGCCG
>SLCI01000259.1 GCA_007125875.1 Kiritimatiellia bacterium
GCCATTTCGCGCTTGACCAGATCACCGCATTTGACCACCATGTGCCGGATTTACTAAGACCCTCGTTGCGAAGGATTTTCTATGTTTGGCCGGCTTCTAGGCATGTTTTCAAATGATATCGGGATCGATTTAGGGACAGCGAACACCTTGGTGTATGTCCGCGACCGCGGCATTGTCCTGCGCGAGCCCTCTGTGGTGGCAATTCAATCGGGCACCAACCGCGTCCTCGCGGTAGGCGAGGAGGCCAAGCGCATGTTGGGACGTACGCCTGGCAGCATTGTCGCTATTCGCCCGTTGAAATCGGGTGTTATCGCCGATTTCGAGATCACCGAAGCGATGCTGCGCTATTTTATCCGTAAAGTTCATCAGCGCCGTGCCATGGTACGGCCACGTGTGATCATTGCGGTGCCCAGCGGCATTACCGAGGTTGAAAAGCGGGCCGTGAAGGATTCGGCCACACACGCCGGTGCCCGAGAGGTGTATTTGATTGAGGAACCAATGGCTGCGGCTATTGGGGTGGGGTTGCCGGTCCAGGAACCGGCAGGAAATATGATTGTGGATATCGGAGGCGGCACCACGGAGGTGGCTTTGATCTCTTTGGCCGGAATCGTATTCAGTCGGAGTGTTCGTGTCGGTGGCGATGAAATGGACGAGGCCATCGTGCAGCATATGAAACGGGTTTATAATTTGATGATTGGTGAACGGACTGCGGAAGAAGTCAAAATGACAATTGGCTCAGCCTACCCAATGGGTGAGGAGACCGCGATGGAGGTAAAAGGCCGCGATTTGGTAGCCGGTTTGCCCAAGACGTTGACCATCACATCTGAGGAAATTCGCGAAGCATTACAAGAACCGGTATCGACGATTGTCGAGGCCGTGCGCATTACGCTGGAGCGTTGTCCGCCTGAGTTATCGGCCGACTTGGTCGATCGCGGACTGATTGTGGCCGGTGGCGGCGCATTGCTGAGTGGATTGGACAAGCTTATCGCAGAACAGACCGGTTTGCCCGTGCACTTAGCGGATGATCCGTTAAGCGCGGTTGCAGAAGGCACCGGCGTTGTGCTGCATGAGCTTAATTTCTTGCGCAAGATGGCTGGCTCAGATAAAGCAGCCTAAGCTTCCTCCCGTTTCCGCTGTTCGTGTCGTTGATCCTGATGGGGTCAACGCGCGATGCCTTTCACGGCCGACTGTTTGCGAGTCCGTTTGACAGGAAATGCGGTGAGAGACAGACCTGTACTGATTTGGATAACGTTGGGCGTGGCCCTGCTGGTAGTTTTAAATCTGCCAGAGCCACTCTCCCTGCGCGGCAAAGCCTTGGTCCGCGAATTCCTCGCCCCGCTTCAGGAATTAGTCACCGGAGTCAGTCAAAGCAGTCGGCAATGGATCGGTGCCGTCCGTAGTCTCGGCGAAATGGCGCTGGATAACCGGCAAATGGCGGCCGAGCTAACCGAATTGCGAAGCGAGTTACGCTATCTAGCCGGATTAGAGCAGGAAAATGCTGCCTTGCGAGATCAGCTAGGATTCTTGCAGCGTCCTGATCGTCAGCTTGTACCAGCGGAAATCATTGGACGCGATATTAGTGGATGGTGGCAAACCATACGCATCGGGCAAGGTTTGGTGCATGGTATCGATAACGATATGGCGATGGTCACACCCGATGGATTGGTTGGACACACGATGAATGTATCCGCCGGTACCGCTGATGTCTTGCTGATCACTGATCCGACCTGTCGTGTATCGGCCATCATACCTCGTGTGAATGTGCACGGCATTGTGTCCGGGCGTGGCGTACCGTGGCGCGGACAGCCTTTGCTGCAGATGGATTTCATCAACAAAGATATTTCGATTGAGCCGGGCGATGAGATCGTCACTTCTGGATTGGGTGGTCGATATCCGCGCGGGATTGTGATTGGCCACGTAGAGCGCGTTGAGCGCGACGAAAGTGGATTGTATCAGCGTGCTGAGATTGTCCCGGCAGCGGATATCGGACGCTTATTATATGGCTTTATCGTTGCCGAGACGATGGACCCAGTCGATGCCGTGTTTCGAACGCACGGGAACGGAGGGACGCCATGAACTTGTTGGTGATGATCTTCGTTTTGTCGCTGGCGGCCTTGGTTCAAGCCGTTATTCCTTCATCGCCACTGTTGGGACAGGCTCAAGTCCCCGCAATCGGTGCCGTTGTGGTATATTACGCTTTAGCGCGAAAGCGCTCGGACCTGATCATCGCTGCGATTGTCGCAGGAGTGATTCAGGATGGCATGGGATTAATTCCCTTTGGTTACTCATCCTTGGCCTTTGGCTTGGTAGGTGTTTTGATTGCTCGATTTAAGGAGATAGTTTTTGTTCACGAAGTGCTCACGCATATGTTGTTCGGACTGCTTATGGCGTCAATAACCGTATGGGTGACCTATATTTTATTAACTTCAACCGGTCTTATTGAACTGCCCGCTTCCTTTGCTTTTCTGAAGATGTGTGGCAGCGCCCTCTTGGGTGCTTTGGTTACGCCGTTGATTTTCCGTGCCTGTGCGTGGATGGATCAGCTGATGGGACTGGTGGAGTCATCGGATTCCACATGGCACGAACTTCCATAGACCAATACGCTCTGCGTATTCGAATTCTGCTGCTCTTGATGTGCGTAGCACTGAGTGGGGTAGGCTTTGCCTTATGGCGGATTCAAGTTGCCCATGGGGCTCAGTACGAACAAGATGAGTGGCGCCAGAGTATTCGCCGTGTGCGCTTGCCCGGCATGCGTGGCCGGATATTTGATGCCCACGGCCATGTCTTGGCGGACAATCGACCCGGTTACAATATTGCGCTCTACATGGAAGAGATTCGGCGTCCAGGCACATGGACGCACACGATCGATTATGTTGAAGACCTACTCGATCGTCTGGCTGAGCAATTAGGCGTCGAACGGCAATTGACGCGAGAAGATATTCGGCTACACATTCGTCGCCGTTTACCCATGCCGCTTATTGCGTGGCGCGATATTGATGAACCAACGCTGGCGCGCTGGGCCGAGCAGATCGCCGGTTTGCCAGGTGTCGATATTTATACGGAGGCGGTGCGCGTCTATCCCCATGGAACGCTGGCCAGTCATCTCCTTGGATATGTCGGTCGCGCCGATCTGGTGCCTGATGCGGCTGAGCCATTCCACTTTTATCTGCCGGAAATGGAAGGCCGATCCGGTCTTGAGCGTCGCTTTGATGGACTCATGCGCGCGGAAGCAGGCGCTCGCTTGGTGCGCGTGGATGCCGTCGGCTATCGTCACGAGGATCTCGGCATGCGCGAGGCAGGGGCCGGCAGTGATATTCGATTGACGATCGATATGCGCGTCCAGGCGGCCATTGAGGCCGCACTCGGTGATGAGCCCGGAGCTGCCGTGGTCATTAATCCACAGAACGGAGATGTCCTTGGACTGGCCAGTAATCCGGGCTTCGATCCGAACGATTTTGTCCCTGCAATTCCGGTCGCGCTCTGGCGCGCGTTGTTAGCGGACGATCGAAATCC
>SLCI01000106.1 GCA_007125875.1 Kiritimatiellia bacterium
GCGAGCGGCTGATGAGGATTTACACGGCGGTAAGTGGTTCTGCGTCAGACGGAGCGGAACCGATTCCCGCCGATGGCGTATTGGATCAATTCCTGTCACCGGAACGATTCTATCTGCTGCGGTCGTGAGGGCGGCGGCTCGGTAGAAGATCTTGTTACGTTGTCATCCCGAGCGAAGTCGAGGGATCTCATGCAATACCAACAGCCCATGCGGATGCGGCGTGCGTCGACACTACTGGCCGCATGCGGTCGGCTGTTGGTTAGGATGGAGATGTCTCGACGTCGTCCCGATACTCGCCTTCGTCGTGATCGGGACTTTGCTCGACATGACCCGTGGTGGAATGTTGCAGGGGGCGAGAGCCAAACCACTCGAAGCGAACACTTCCTCGCCACTCTTAAACGGATACCCTTGATCGACCTGCTTGCTGCGCAGCCCGGGACTGCGCTCGACAAATTATTAGTTGCGTAGTCATCCCGAGCGAAGTCGAGGGATCTCATGCAATACCAACAGCCCCTACAGACAGGACATGCATCGACATGACTAGTGGTGAAATGATGCCGGCAGACGTGTGCTTCTTGGCTGCTCATGCTCGCATCCTTACTCGTTTTACCCCGGCCCCGTTCCTGCGCGATCCTATTTCTATTTCGCACCGCTCGCGGCGCCGAGCACCCCTACGGCGAGCAGCTCAGGAGGAATAACGTGTTGGTGATGGCAGCGCGGGCAGTTCACTTCGGACTCCTCGTAGTCGGGCGGCAGCTTGATCTTCATCCCGCATGCGCACGCCAGCACAGCGTAGTGATCGACCTTGTGCAGCAGGTCCTGTACCTCGCGCCACTGTTTCCGTGTGCCGGCCTTGCCGCCACCGTTTTCCATCGCCTCGCGCGTGGGCGTCGCTGCCGTGGCGGCGCGAGCCGAGGGAGGTAAGACGGCGTCTTTTCGTCCATGGATGGATTGATACGCTTTCTCATAAGCCGCCAGCGAGGCGTCGCCACCCATGCTACGAAGCACTTTGATACGTTGCTCCGTGGGCGGGTGCGTACTGAACCAGCCCGCGCGACGACTACGCGCTGCCAGCGGATTAATGATATACATCGGTGCCAGTGTCTTGTTTTTCCCGATCTCGCCCGAATGCTTTGTCGCTTGGCGACTGATCTTATCCAGCGCGGAAGCGAGTCCTTCTGGATACCGTGTGTACTGTGCGGCGCACGCGTCGGCGAGATACTCCCGCTGACGCGAACAGGCAAAATAGAGCAGGCGCGCCAAGATGGGGGCTAAGATGGCCATGACTACCGCAATGATCATCAGTGCCGCGCCGCCCTGATTGTTGCCACCACCGCCGCGTCGCCGTCCGCCACCGAAGAGCATGGATCGGAAGAAGATATCGCCGAGAATGATCACCGCACCGACGGTCACGCCCGCCAGCGTCATGAACAGTGTGTCGCGATTCTGAATATGGGCGATCTCGTGCGCGACCACCGCTTGTAGCTCGTCTCGGTTGAGCTTCGCCATTAATCCGGTCGTCACGGCAACCGCAGCGCGTTCGGGTTTTAAACCCACGGCAAAGGCGTTCGGATCTGGTGTATCGATTATGTATACCTTCGGGATCGTGCTCAATCCCGAAGCGATGCACATCTCTTCGACGATGTTGTAGAGCTGCGGAGCATCGGCTTTTTTGACCTCCCGGGCGCGCGCGGACGAGAGCAGGATCTTTTCGCCACCGGCTAGGCTCGTCAGTAGCATGACGACCCAGACGACCACGCCGATCAGGACAAACAAATACGAAAGCGTGGGCTCGTCCGGCGACAGGATCAGGCCGATCGCGTAGCCGAGCACAATCAGCAAGCTGCCCAGCACCACGATCAGTCCGGCCGACTTCCGTTTGTTCGTTCGGATCAGCTCAAACATGCGGTCCTTTACTTCGCGATATTAGAAGGAGACTTTTGGGACCTCGCGCTCGGCCGGTTCTTCGATCTCGAAGAAGTCCGATTTCGTGAACTGGAACATACCAGCCACAATGTTGGTCGGTACGCTCTCAATCAGGTTGTTAAACTGCATCACTTGATCGTTATAGAACTGGCGAGCAAACCCGATCTTGTTCTCGGTCGAGGTCAGCTCTTCCTGCAAGGACAGGAAGTTCGTGTTGGCTTTCAGCTCAGGATAGTTTTCGACTACGAGGTTGAAGCGGCTGAGCGCGCCTTGCAGTTGGCTCTCCGCCTTGGCGGCATCGGCGGGCCCTTGGGCGCCCATCGCGGCGGCACGCGCTTGCGTGATGGCCTCGAACGTCTCGCGCTCGTGCTTCATGTAGCCTTTCGCGGTCTCGACAAGATTAGGGATCAGGTCATGACGTCGCTTCAGTTGCACATCGATCTGTGACCAAGCATTGCGGACCTGATTGCGAAAGCGCACCAGTTTGTTGTACAGGCTGATGACCCACAGCACGAGGGCCACGACTACGACTAAGACAATAATCCATTCCATAGTATTACTCCTCCATTCCTCCTTAAACGCTTAACTCTTCGCTTCGCCACCAAAAATTTCATTCAGTGTTCTCACAATGCCCGCCGCTTGCTCCTCAGGCAGTTGGGCTCGGATTGCCGCGCGCAGTTCACCTTCATCGAACCAAATGCCGCAGGCTTGAGGACAGACATCTACTTCGGGGCCCTGTCCGGGAAGTTGCACGACATGCAGCTTATCCAGACAACGCGGGCAGCGCCGCTTGCCAACCCGGCCGCCTTTCCAGTCGAAGAGATCGAGCGCCGCTTCGGGATCGCCGACAATTTGCTCGAGTTCACCCTCGTCCAGCCAACAACCTTTGCAGTGTGGACAGAAATCGAGTTCGATTTCTGCGTACTCCAAAATGATCATCGACTTTGCGCAATCCGGACAATGCATTAAACGCCTCCACGTACTGCGCGTGATAGCGCAGTCGCGTTAGGATAGCAAGCGCCAACCGTGGAGCGCCGAATGTGTCTTAATTACCAGCGCAGCAGCAAACCGACATTGGCGCCGAAACCGCTTAAGTCGTCGTCGCCAGTCGTGGCCATGCCCTCGATGGTATCAATTTCCAACCAGGTATATTTTGCTTCAGCAAAGAGGCTAAGGCGGTCACTAATCTTGAATTCAGCGCCGCCAACCGCAAAGAAGCCAACCTCATCATCGACATCCGGATTCATGCTGCCAGCCGGACTGCTCCATTTCAGATCAAATAGGTAGTAACCGACGCCACCACCTATATATGGACGGATCACATCATCACCGGCGAACATGTAAAGCAAGGCGGCTTCGATCGGAATGACTTCCAGCGTTGCACTCGTACCGCCTGTGCTCTCTTCGAACTCAAAATAGCTTCCGCGAATTTCCAAGGCGACGGTAGGTGACAGGGGAACATTCAGCTTTGCACCAAAACCGATTTCGCTATCGGCGTCACTGGGATCCCAGTAGGCACCGAAGATGCCAAGGCTGCCGGCAGCGGCTTGATAGGTGAACATGAAGAGGGCGGTCA
>SLCI01000088.1 GCA_007125875.1 Kiritimatiellia bacterium
ATCATGAGTGACGGCTTCAAAGTCAGTATTGGGTTGGAAACCCACGTGCAATTAAACACGCGGTCAAAAATATGGTGTGGTTGCGCCAATGTGTTCGGGAGCGAACCGAACACCGATGTATGTCCCATCTGTCTTGGCTATCCCGGCACCATGCCGGTGCTCAATCGCGAGGCGGTACGACTGACCGTCATGGCAGGCTTAATGTTGGGATGTGAAATAAATCGCTACAGCAAGTTTGACCGTAAGAGCTATTTCTATCCGGACATGCCGAAAAACTACCAGATTTCACAATACGATCTACCACTCTGCTTGGGCGGTGGTGTGGAAATCGTGGTGGATGATCAGCCCAAAATGATCCGACTCAATCGCATCCACTTGGAAGAGGATGTCGCAAAAAATAATCACTTTGAAGGCTTTAGTGGCGTTGATTTCAATCGCGCGGGCACTCCCTTAATGGAAATTGTTTCCGAGCCTGATTTATCCTCTGCAGAGGAAGCCTTTGCCTATCTGCAAGCGCTGAAACAAATGCTGGTCTACGGTGGCATTAGCGAATGTAATTTGGAGCAGGGCAACATGCGGTGCGATATCAACTGCAGCGTTCGTCCCGCCGGACAAGAGCAGTTGGGTACGAAGACCGAGATCAAGAACATGAACACCTTCAAAGGGGTGCTGCGTTCGTTGACCTACGAGATCAAGCGGCAAATCGAGTTGATTAGCGGGGGCGGGAAAGTGGTTCAGGAGACGCGGCGCTGGGATGATGAGGCCGGTGTCACGCGCTCCATGCGCTCGAAGGAGGATGCACACGACTACCGCTACTTCCCAGAACCCGATCTCATGCCCGTGGTCTTGAGTGAGCAGGAGATCGATGGCTGGCGTGAGGCTTTGCCCGAAATGCCGGCCGCCCGCAGACAACGATTTGTGTCTGAATATGGGCTCCCAGAGTATGATGCCGGAGTGTTGGTGGCCGATAAAGCCGTAGCCGATTTTTTTGAAGACGTGGCGCGCGATGCGGGCAATCCGAAGGCCGCGTCAAACTGGATGATGACCGAGATGCTGCGCGTGCTTTCCTCGGAGGATTTGGCTATCGCGGATGTAAAGGTCACACCTGCGGCGTTGGCCGCATTAATCCGCTTGGTGGACGAAAAAGTCATCAATAATACCGGCGCCAAAGAGGTGTTCGCTGAGCTGGTACAAAATGGCGGAGATCCGAAAGCCATCGTAGAAGCGAAAGGATTGGCACAGGTGAGTGATACGGGGGCTCTAACTACTTGGGTCGAGGAGGCGATAGCCGCTCATCCTAATGTGGTCGAGGATTATCGAGGCGGTAAGCGTGCGGCCCTACAATTTCTCATGGGACAAGTCATGCGGGCCAGTCAGGGAAAAGCAAATCCGCCGATGGTTTTGAAAGCTTTGCAGGATAAGTTAGACTCATAAGCATGGATTTCGTCAAAATAGCCAGTCTGAATTCGCGCATTGAGGCCGAAACGATCGGTCATGCCTTGGATCAGTATGACATTCCGCATCAGGTTAAAACAGATGATGCGGGTGGAATGCTTGTGCCGATGTTGCCCGGCGCATCGATTTGGGTGCCGTCTGATAAGGCGCAACTGGCCAAGAAGCTATTGTCCTGCATTGAACCGGGCGCCGATGCGGTCGATGAGGCAGCGAAAGAGCCCGAATCAGGCGAGCCGCCAGTCGGATAGCCATGACGTCGAACCCGTTGTCTCAGGCTCCTGTGCTAAAGCCCGGGGGATACCGCGAACTTCTGCGCGTAGCATGGCCGTTAATGATCAGTATGGGCTCCTTCACGCTCATGCAGTTTGTCGATCGGATGTTCTTGGCTTGGCATAGCCCGGTCTCCATTCAAGCCGCTGTGCCGGCGGGTATCCTTCACTTCACCTTTGTTTGCGCATTCATGGCGCTGGCGGGATTTTCCAATATGTTCGTGGCACAATTCGAAGGTGCTGGTGATCCCGCGGGCTGTTCGCGTGCCACGGCTCAATCGGTTTGGGTTGCGTTGATCTCGTGGCCGATCATGTTGTTGCTGATACCGGCGGGGCAATGGGTTTTGCGCTCCAGCGGACATCCTACCGATGTGTTGGAAGAGGAATTAATCTATTTCACGATTTTGATGCTCGGCAGCGTCGCAACACCATTAGGTGCTGCCGTAAGTGGTTTCTTTACCGGCCTGGGCAACACACGGATAGTCATGATAGCGACCGTGACCGCGAATGCGGTAAATGTGGTATTGGATTATCTGCTCATTTTCGGCCATGCCGGATTTCCTGCGATGGGTATTCGTGGTGCGGCGTGGGCGTCGGTCATCTCCGCCTTCATTATGCCGATTATTCTGTTCGTTTTATACTTTGGCCCTCGATTCAATCATCGTTATTTGACGAGAAGTAATTTCCGCTGGGACGGAGCGTTGTTTTGGCGATTGATCCGTTTTGGAACGCCGTCTGGTGTGCATATGGCGCTGGACGTCGCCTCGTTTGCGATTTTTATTCTGCTGACAGGACGTATGGGCGCGGTTGCGTTAGCGGCTAGCAACATCGCCTTGAGCGTGAACATGCTGGCGTTCCTGCCCATGATCGGGATCGGCATCGCGGCGTCGACCGTGGTCGGTCAGTATCAGGGCCGACAAGAACCACATTATGCTGAGCGGGCGGGATGGACCGCCTTCAAAATCGGTATCACGTATATGACGGTGATTGGATTGTCGTATGTCTTGTTTCCAACCTTCTATCTCGGCTTCTTTACCGAACGGTCTGGTGCTGACTTATCCCTCGCTGAAATCTATCCCGTTGGCCGCGTGCTGATGGTGATCATGGCTGTGTGGGGACTCACGGATGCGGCCAATTTAGCCTTATCGGGTGCGCTGAAAGGGGCAGGGGATACACGGTTTGTCATGTTGTTTTCGCTGATCATGGCATGGGGTATGTTGGTACCTGGACAGATTTTGCTGGTCTTTATTCTCGGGTATGGCGTGATCGCGACCTGGCTGTGGACCGCATTCTACATCATGCTGATGGCGATCGGCTTCACCTGGCGATTCCGGCAGGGGCGATGGAAGACCATCGATATGCTAGGCACCGGACAAGCCGTGCAACCGAATCGGCCTGGCGCAGAAGCGGTGTTGGTGGTCGACTAATCGTGGCGGTGATGGCGTCGAATCCACTGTTCACGTTCATCTTGCTGTCGTTCCATTATCGTGGCTCATCCGGAGGATTCGCCCTACCGTCGCGTGTTGGGATCGGTAGGGCGAATCCCGCAGTCGCGGGATGAGCCGTTGGACATAGCAACTACTATCAACCGGCTGGTTCTTGCTGGGTCAGGCAGTGCAGGGTGCCCAAGCCGAGAACCAGATCGACGGCATGGATACCGATCACCGGACGGTCCTTAAACAAATCGGCCAGAGTACCGAGCGCGACACGATCCTGCGGGTCGTTGAATGTGGGCACCAAGACCGCCGCGTTACTGATATAGAAGTTCGCATAA
>SLCI01000241.1 GCA_007125875.1 Kiritimatiellia bacterium
CGATCTTGCATGGGCAAATGCAAACTCTTGTGCGGCCTCCGGTCTCGCGGAGCTCGCCCCTCCACACGCGAGTCAAAGCATAATGGTCATTTTGGAGGGCGGAGCTCTGCGACGCCGCGATCTTGCATGGGCAAATGCAAACTCTTGTGCGGCTTCCGGTCTCGCGGAGCTCGACCCTCCACATGCGAGTCAAAGCATAATGGTCATTTTGGATGGACGGAGCGCTGCGACGCCGCGCAGAGAACTTATTGACCTTGGGAGACCGTGAAGGTGCCCGTGATCTGGTTTATCGACGGCGTTATGCGCTTAATTGCACTGAATGTGCCATTCGTGAGTGAGGTAAACGATAGGCGGTAATCATACCGTGTGGATGGAAAGATTGTGGTATCCAAAAGTGGATCTCCGATGACTAGTAGATGGGATCGGTGGGGATATAGCAGGAATTGATAAGAACCAGCATTAATACTCCCGTGCGGCTCACCATTCCGCGTGACTTCGTTTCCAACTCCAATACTGAGGTCATACCGCACTGTTAGATTCGCAAATGCTTCAGGCGCTTGGAACTCAAATTCGATCCAACGATTATTCAACGATTGCGCGGCATACTGGTTTCCTGGGAAATCCATCTCGACTAGTGCATAGAAGGCGCGAGCAGCCATATTGGTGCCCCGAATGATCGGTTCCGTTTCGGGCGCATTGTCTGCATACCGGATCAAATTGGTAACCGACCAGGTGCTCAAGTCGAAGGATGAGCGCAGGTGGTAGGCGTGAAAGGAGGCGGGTTCGAAGGTCATTTCCAGGCCGGTACCCGTTAGCGCAATGTCGTCAATTCTGCCCTCTTGCACAACTGGCAATAGGTCGGCACCATCAAACGCTTCTGCGTCCGTGCCGATCCGCACTATATCGATAGACTCGATGATTACATCGTCAAGCGGCCGATCCTCTTCATCGGTGTCTACACTGTTGATCGATTGCACGACCGCTTGGCCATCGATGACACGTCCAAAGACCGTGTGCGCTCCGTCTAGCCACCACGTGTTGGTCACGGTTATAAAGAATTGGCTGCCATTCGAGTCGAGGCCGGAATTAGCCATCGATAAGATTCCTGCGGAGTCATGTTGCAATCCGTTAGGAATCTCGTCGGGAAAGCGGTAGCCTGGCCCGTCGGTGCCGAGTTGATTGCGTGAGCCTGTTTGAATCATGAAACCCGAGATCACGCGATGAAAAATGACGCCGTCGTAAAAAGGCTTTTCATGGACGGCCCCCGTTTCAGTATCCATCCACGCTTGCGTGCCTTCGGCTAAGCCGATGAAGTTTGCCACGGTCATCGGTGCCTCGGCATAATAGAGCTGGGCAGTCACACTGCCCATCGAGGTGTGCAGCACCGCGTAGAGTCCGTCATCGAGGGCGTAGGCGCTTGGCGAAGTCAGTAGAAGTATGGCCATCGCCAGCAGTGTGTTGGATCGCTTGTTCATTGCTCGAAGTGGATAGCGTTTTTCGGGATGGAAGTCACGCGTGTCGTTTTGATCTAAGGCGTCTGATTGCCACAGTGGCCGTCGTGCATTATAGGTAGGTGATGCAAGATATTTTTACAAATTCTCCCGTCAAGCATGTTGTCTGGGATTGGAATGGTACGCTGTTCAATGACGCGTGGCTTTGCATGGATGTCATGAACGAGTTGTTGCGTCGTCATGAATTACCACTGCTCACGCTCGAACGTTATCAGCAAATTTTCGATTTTCCGGTGATCGATTACTATCGGCGACTGGGATTCGATTTCGAGCGATACACGTTTGAGGAGCTGGGAACCACGTTCATTCAAGGCTATGAGTCGCGTCGTCTCGAATGTGATTTGCATGATGGCGCGCTGGTTTTATTGGCTGCGCTGCGCGATGAGGGCATCACGCAGACGGTGTTATCGGCCTATGAGCATCGCACGCTAGTGAGTTTGCTGACCCACTTTGATATCATCGATTACTTCGAAGAGGTGATCGGGATTGATGACCACTATGCCGGCGGTAAGGCGGATAAGGGGCGGGCATGGATTGCTCGGGCGCAGGCCGCGCCATCGGATATTTTGTTGATCGGTGATACGTTGCATGATGTCGAAGTCGCGCATGTCATGGGTGTGCGCTGCGTATTGGTGGCAGGCGGCAATCAACACCGCGATCGCTTGGTTGAGACCGGCGTGCCGTTGTTTGATTCATTGCGCGAATTGACCGACACGTGGTTAGCGACGCTACAGGAGTGAGTGTTATGGAGTTGGGTTTACGATTTATTGAGAACCTATGGAGCGTGCTGTTAGAGCTGGCACCTTGGCTGTTGCTCGGCTGTTTGGCGGCGGGCCTGATTCATGTCCTGATCCCGCCAGGCGCAGTGAAGCGCCAATTAGGGCGGCCGGGATTTGGCGGCATCTTCAAGGCGGCCTTGGCGGGCGTGCCGATGCCGTTGTGCAGTTGCGGTGTAATCCCGGCCGGGATCGGACTGCGCAAGGACGGGGCCAGTCGCGGCGCGAGTGTCAGCTTTCTGGTCGCGACGCCACAGACGGCCGTGGACACCACGCTAGTCAGCTATTCTTTTCTCGGCTGGCCATTCGCCTTATTCAAGCTGCTTAGCTCGTTCTTTACAGGATTATTCGCGGGCATGCTCGCACAACGGTTCGGTGGGCCGGAGGAAGTGCCGGAGCAGGAGCCCGCCGAGGTCCTCAGCGCCCCCGCAGTCGATAACTCGCGGTATCAGACGTGGGGCCAGAAAGTAAAAGGCGTCTGGACTTTCGGGATTCACGACTTGCTCTACATGGTTTGGGGTTGGGTGGTAATTGGGGTGCTGGTCTCGGCCGCGCTGACGACGTTTGTGCCGTCTGATTTCTTTGCTGACTCGCCCTACACGTCGGGGTTTGGCGGACTGCTTGTGGCGCTATTGATCTCGTTGCCGATGTATGCCTGCTCGACGGCGTCGGTTCCGATTGCTGCAGGGTTGGTGCATGCCGGTTTGCCTGCGGGCGCCGCACTGGTCTATCTGGTTGCGGGGCCAGCGACCAATGTCGCAACGATTGGCGCGATCTATCGCGTGTTCGGCGGGCGTGTGATTACGATCTATTTGAGTGTGATTATTGTTAGCAGTATAGTGTTTGGTACCTTCCTGGATTTTCTGGTCGACATGCAAGCCATGCGGATTCATGACCATGCCGGTCACGAGCACGCGTCAGGGATCGCCGTGATATCGGCGATCTTTCTGCTGATCCTGCTCGCGTACTTCGCGCTGCGCGATGCCCGCAAACGATTGGCTGCTTAGGCTGTGTTTGATTTTGGGTGATAAAAACACCGTGACCCTTATTCGGTTCTTGTCATAGACTTGTCCGCACTATGGCGCAATCGAAACATGAGTCTTGGGCTCCCGGTCGCCGGCATGTGGCGCGTTTGC
>SLCI01000228.1 GCA_007125875.1 Kiritimatiellia bacterium
GGCTCTTTTGCCGCAGTGACATCAGGCTTCTGAACTGGCGGCTCTTTCGGAGGCTCGCTCGGTTTTTCCTCCGCCTTCTCAGCAGGCGCCTCTTCCTTCTTCACTTCCGGCGTCAGATTCAGCGGGATCGGCTTCTTCGCCGCTGGCGGAGCTTTGGCCTCTTCGACCGGCGTTTCAACCGCTTTAGGCTCAGGTTTTTCTTCCGGCTCTTTTGCCGCAGTGACATCAGGCTTCTGAACTGGCGGCTCTTTCGGAGGCTCGCTCGATTTTTCCTCCGCCTTCTCAGCCGGAGCTTCTTCCTTCTTCACCTCCGGCGTTAGATTCAGCGGGATCGGCTTCTTCGCCGCGGGCGGCTCTTTGGCCTCTTCGACCGGCTTTTCAACTGCTTTGGGCTCAGGTTTTTCTTCCGGTTCTTTTGCTGCAGGCACTTCTGGTTTCTCAGCAGCGGCCTTTTGGGTTTCCTCAGGCGGCGCTGCTACAGGTTTAGCCTCAGGCTTCTGCGGGGCCGCCTCCGCTTCAGATGACTTCTCTTTCTTCGCTAGTTTCGCGGCTGCTGCAGCACCTGCTCCCATGCCAATCGCGGCCTTCAGCCCGCGCAAGGACAGTTTTGATTTGGCCGCCGGCGGCTCTTTTTGTTCCTCCTTGGCCGGAGGCTCCACTGGTTGCTCTGTTTTTTCTTCGACCTTCTCTACCGGCGCTTCTGCTGCTGGCTCTTCGGCCTCTTCTTGTTGCTCGACCACCGCTTCTTCAGGCTCTTCGGCCGCAGGGGTCGGCTTCTCTACTTTCTTTTCAGCCGGCGGCTGGATCATCTCATCGATCGACAGTGTACGAGACTTCTCTTCATCGACATCCTCGCTCTCGTCGACAGCCTGAACTTCCGGCTCTTGGGCTTCTTCTTCCGAAACCTTTTGCGCCGGCTTTTTGACATTATCGTCTAAAGATATTGATTGGGTCTCGAATGCAGAAAGGCGACTCGTCTCTGCTTTGACTTTCTCATCAAGAATAACGCGCTGCGTCATATGCATCGCAGCTTTATAGAGATTATCAAGCGACTGCTCTTGCAGTGAACCAATCGGGATGGTTTTGGACTTTGAGCTATCCTCAGGCGACGCCTTCAGAGCTGACTTGTAGAGATCATCCAACGACTGATTATCCAGATCATCGATTGAGATCGTTTTGGATTTCAAATCGGCGGCCGAGCGCGGTTGATCGGATTTTGGAATGATCGGCTTGGAGGCTGGGGCACGCTGAGGACTATTCTTCTCGGATGACGCACTAGGCGCTACCTGTGACTTGGTGGGAGGCGTCGACTCTTCCGAGTTTGGAGCAGACTCCTTCTTTGGATCAGCTTGATCTACTTCATCCGCTGAAAATCCCAGGGAGATTTTTGGTGGCTGTCGCATTGGTGTCTTATCCGATTCGTTCGTCATACCAGTCTCCTAATCCACTACTTTCAGCGTAACCCTGAACCCAACAAGGGTCAAAGCAAAAGTCAGACGCCGCGCTTTGATGGCCTATTTCAACGCATCACCTAAGAGCGCAGCGACCTCATCCAGTGAAACTCGCTCTTGTGTCATCGTGTCACGATCACGCCAAGTCACGGTTTGATCCTCCAACGTTTGGAAGTCGACCGTGATACCAAATGGCGTTCCCGCCTCGTCTTGACGCCGATACCGACGCCCTATCGCTCCCGTTTGATCATAAAACACGGGCCAAGTTTGCTTCAGGTCAGTGTACAATCGCTGCGCCACTTCGACCAACTCCGGGCGATTTTTCAACAACGGAAAGATCGCGGCCTTGATCGGCGCTACACGCGGCGCAAACCGCAATACCGTGCGCTCTTCATACCCTTCCGGCGGCTTGGTATCCGGCTCGGCCAGACGCAAGGTGCCGCCACTGCCCTCTTTGGGTACCCATTCAATGCGGTATGCTTCGCACAACACCGCCAACGCAATCCGGTCCACGCCCGCCGATGGCTCCACGACATGGGGGATGAAGCGTTCATTGGTCTCTGGATCGAAGTACTCCAACTTCTTGCCGCTAAATTCGCTGTGTCGACTCAAATCAAAGTTGCCACGCGCGGCAACGCCCTCCAGCTCCTGAACCCCGAACGGAAAGGCATACATAATGTCTACGCAGGCGCTGGCATAATGGGCCAATTCATCATCGCCATAGACGTATTGACTCAAATTCTCTGCCGCGATGCCGATTCGCGTGTACCAGTCCATCCGCTCTTTGACCCACTGCTCATGCCATTCTTTATCCGTGCCCGGCTTGATAAAGAACTCGAGCTCCATCTGCTCGAACTCGCGCGAGCGGAAGATATAGTTGCGCGGATTAATTTCGTTCCGAAAGGCTTTGCCAATCTGCGCGATACCAAAGGGTACCTTTTGACGTGACACCGACAACACATTGTCGAACTGAGCAAAAATGCCTTGTGCGGTTTCGGGGCGTAAATACGCAACCGACGAATCATCCCGGACGGGCCCCACGAAGGTTTGGAACATGAGATTAAACTCGCGCGGCTCCGTCAATTCGCCACCGCATTCCCCCACCTTCTTGCTGGGCTTTTGCGGACAGGTTGACGTATCCAGCTGATCCGCGCGAAAACGCCCTTTACAGGTTTTGCAATCTACCATCGGATCGGAAAAACCCTCCAAATGGCCGGATGCTTCCCAGATGCGCGGATGCATGATGATCGATGAATCCAGACCCACCACATCATCGCGACGCTGGACGACATCCTGCCACCAGGCGTCCTTAATATTGCGCTTTAATTCAACCCCCAGAGGACCGTAATCCCAGAAACCGTTGATGCCTCCGTACAGTTCGGAGCTTTGAAAGATGAAGCCGCGGCGCTTGCAGAGCGACGCTAGTTTTTCGATGTTCACTTGTTGATTGGTCGTTGTCATAATGAGGCGCAGTTTGGTCATGCAAGCTCGACGGGTCAAGCCCGCTTATTCTGCAACGGACCGGGAAGAATGACGAACCCCCACATACCCATGGTTCTCGCCGAGCCGCTGGCGCAAGAGCAGGAATATGATCCGAGCAATGGAGCACCAGAGGCCCGGCTCATCCGGAGGATTCGCCCTACCAAATTGAGACGTGACGTAAATATTGTGAGGAGGAACGAGGTATCTCGCCGCAACAAGAGCTGTTTTAAAACAGCCTCGACCGGCAGCCGAGACCCGCAACGCGGGGCGAGACGGGCTTACGCAAAGCGGAAGCAGGGAGGCGACGCCATTGCCCCATATTATCCTTTCCTGTGGACAATCCACGGGCGATACGTTTAGATCATGCCCCTTGCCTGTAAAGCCCGCGGAGAGGTGGCTGAGTGGACGAAAGCGCGCGATTGGAGTTCGCGTAGGCGTGATGAACGTCTCGGGGGTTCGAATCCCTCCCTCTCCGCCATCCTTCGCACCAGATCAATCCGTGCCGCCACGGACAGGGATCGTCCAATAGATATCCCAGGAGTACAGGTCACGAACTACAATTGGATGCTCAGCTTGGAAGAGATTGCCAACGCTAATGACATAGTCTTCAAGCGGAGCTTCGTTTGTGCCCGTTGCCATGCTGGTGTACCAACGATAGTCCGGTCTCATTTCGTTGTAATTCGTTATCACGACCGTCCAGAAATCGGATTCCGATAAGACCGTCAGCCACTCATTGATGTTGGGCATCCGCCAATCGTCATAGCCTGCAAAATCCAGATTGTTGCACCAGTCCACATTCTGACTCCAACCGCCTCCTTGCATGTAGGCATTGCGAGGCCACATCAGGCCGGTGAGGTTGTCGATGACGACATCGCCATTTTCCTCGAAGCGAGGGTCGGGCCACGGCAGGCCACGACGCAGCGTACTATCCTGCCCTTCCTCGGGGAGAGAAGGGATTAACCACCAGGCAGGCGGATTAGCGCCCGCATAGGTCCGGAACAAGCCGGTCTCCAGCGGGCCGTCGGGATGTGTACCCGTGATGCCGAAAACCGACACCCCCTCAGCAATATGTTCCGGCCGCAACGCCGGCTCAACGTCCGCGAGGTCAACTCCGGCGTAGTACCCGGCCTGAAGCACCGTTGTGGTCGAGGATACGAACCGGGGATCGGCCAATGCCGCTGCGCGATCATGCAGGTCGTCCGCCTGATTATACAATTGATCCAACGTCACCATGGTGGGCGACGGCGCGGCAGGTGGCGCAAGGGGCCCCTGTCCCAATGCAACCAGCGCGGCTGCAGAAACGATAACGCCTGCAAAAGTTTTCATGGAGATATTCATGGTTGCGCTTCCTTAGCTATTATTGTCCGCCCCGTACCGGCCAGACAAAGTACTGATGAGGGAATGTAAATGGGTTACCCGGATCATAAAGACTATCATCCACCAAGCTTTCGAACAGTTGCCTCGAGCCCGTTAGTATCATCATGCCGCCAAATGCGGTTGGGTACGGCGTGCTGGACCAGTAGGCGCCAGCAGGGTGCGGCGAAAGCCAAAAACTACCGGTGACGGTTCCCTGCCCTTCGGCTCCGTCAACGTAATCGAACATCACATTCTCGAAGGGATGATCGGGAGGCAAAACCTGATAGTTTGTGTCGAGCGGATGATCAAACGCTGTATTCCAGTCCACCAACGAGAGCAGTTCATTGATATTCGGAATCACCCAGTCGTCATAACCCGCATACGTTAAACCGCGCACTTGCGCATCGGCATCCTCCCATCGGCGAAGGCCGAACAAGTTGGCATTTTTCAGCCACATCAATCCGGTAAGCAAGTCCGTGACCGTGCCGTCGCCGTGATCAATAAAGCGCGGATCAGGAATCGGCAAACCGACTTGCAAGTCACCATCGTCACCGGGGACTATCGAGTTGGTTGCGCCGGTGGCGAAAATACGTCCCACCCGTTCGGGCGGCGGTCGCGTGCCTTCGACACCAAAGAGTGTTACTTCTTCGACGATGTTGGATGCCGCCAGGTTGAGCTCCACATCGGCCAAGTCCGCCGCCGGGTAGATGCCCGCCTGCACAACGGTGCTGGTGGCCGACCACGTGCGCGCCGGCGCAACGATGTCCATCATCGCCTCCTGCGCGGCCAACCGATCATCGATTTCTTCCAGCGTGCGCATGGAGGCACCGGGCGCGCCGGGCGGTGTCAGCGGTCCCTGCGCCTGAACCCATGGCGCGACGGCCATGGTTAGTACAAACAACGCTCTCATCACTCTCATAGGTCTGTCTCCTCTCTTCGTAGCCCTGAAGTTTGGCGGTGGATGCCACACACTAAGGCTGCAGCGCCATCCAGTTGAGCACGGACGGCGGTACCTGGCCGCTGCGGATGTATCGATCATCTAAAATCAGGGCGGGCTGTCCTGCCACATCCAATAGCACGGGCCTTGCACCGGACGCCCCCACATAGCGCTCCGGAGCATACGTCCAATCGTTACCCTGGGCGTCGGCGGAGCGCATGTATTCCCCATTGCCCGTGAGGATGTGCGCAGCGCCGCCACTGCCCGTCAAAGCCAGCCCCAAGGCCGATCCGCCAAACGCCGTCAGCGGTGTACCGCTCCATAGCGACCCGATGGCATTATCCGCGCGCCGATAACGGACTTCGGTGTTGGAACCGTCCAATAGCACCACCGCCGGATTTCCGTCTATGACAGCTACATTAAAAACCCCGAACGCATCGTCATCCACCAGCACGCTGCCCCCCCAGAATTCGCCATACAAATCCTGTGCACGCCGCAGATGAAGACCACCGCCCCTGGCGAAGACGATACTCGGCAATCCTCCAGCCATAAGTAATCGAGCGGGAACAATCCCGGTTCCCGAATCCACGAACACCGGCGTACCCCAGGTCGTGCCGACCGCGTCATTCGCGAAAACATGCCAAACCACATTCGAGCCCACCTCCGAAGTCGTATAGGTAATGCCCGGACGTCCATTGACATCCGCCAACGTGATGGGATGAAAGAATGGGAGGATCGAGGACGTTGGCACGACCAATTGCGGGGTAGGCCAAGAGGTGCCGGTATCATCCGCCGCACGCGCATAATAGATTCCCGGCGAAGTTCCTCCCGTCTCAAGAAAGACCAAGGCGGGATGGCCGCTGATGATCGCCATGGAAACGTTATTCAACGCACCCGTCGCCACCGTCGTTGGTGAACCGAACGCGCGCCCGTACGCGTCCAGTGAGCGGTTATACAAAACGCGCGCATTGCTGTCGCCCGTGCCCGCAACGGCCGGATGCCCCTGCACGATGGCTGCCGTCTGGCCTTCATCGATATGGGTGATGGCCGACACGATCACGGACTCGGGGATCTCGAAGCGGATCACCGCGCCCGTCGGGCTGTTCGACGCGATGGTGTCGTACGTGATCGAAATCAGATCCCGCTCCAAAATGCTCAACTGATGCACCAGCACCGGCACCGCAGAGAATGCGGGCGTGAAGGAAATCGGAATATCGATAGCCGCAAAGGAATTGTCGTCAATCTCCAGCAGTGGGCCGATCCCGTACGTTTCGTCAACTTCCACGAGTCCGGCCTGATACGGTTGCGCCAACTGCTCGAAGCCAACGCCCCCTGCCCCAATCGAACCCGCCGTCATCGCGTATGGCACCGATACCAAACGCTCGCGCGGCGTCAGCGGCGTGCCGTTAACGACCACTTCCAACCAGGCCTCGGGTGACTGCAGCGCCGCGGCCAAATTGCCAAAGGTTGTGTCATCACCGATGTAGGTGCGATAGAGCCCGTCGATCACGCTCACGGACGAGTTGAAGTCCGTGTACAACAACGTACCGGCGCTGGCGGCATCGTACAGGCTCAGCTCAAGTTGAACTGTGCCGTTGACGAGATTGGTCCCGTCCACCAGGCGACCTTGATAGTTAATCAACGCCGGCGGCTGCGCCGGACTGGCGGTGCCGAAAAGTAGAAGTGCCAAGCCAATCACGAAATGCATCCGTCGACTCTTACTCATGCGACCGTCCTCCTTGTATATCGCCCGTCAGTCTCTTTCCAATCGTTGGAAGAAAACAACGGTGGTTTTCCAATCGTTGGAAACTTTTTGGCCCGATTTTCCAGTCATTGGAAAAATTTCTCGCCGTTTTTCCAATCGTTGGAACTTTTTTTGACGATTTTCCCAATCGTTGGAAACCGCCCATTCAACGTGCCACCATAGTGTGGCGCGGGAGGGCACTTGTCCATAGGTGCATCAGGGGCTCCCTGTCACCACTTTGAGTGACAAGCGGTGATGGCCCCTATTCGGAGGTGGTCTTGCTGGGTGGTGAAACGCTTACCGTGCTGGGCGACATCAGGTTTAATTTCCACGCCGCCACGGCGGCGGTACGGTTTTCCACGCCGAGCTTGATGAAGCTGCGCTTGAGGTGGGTTTTGACGGTATTGAGACTGACCTTCAGAATCTCGGAAATTTCCTCGTTACTTTTGCCCGCAGCGACCCAGTCGATCACTTCGGCTTCGCGCAAACTGAGTTGAGGCCGCTTCCTGCTTTCGCAAGCGCGGCGAATGGACAAGATGTATGGGTCCTGACCGCTTTCATCCCGATGCAGCGTGAAGGTCCAGACGCTATCGGCCACTTTCAACATGTAGGGCTTAAGCTGCGTCTCCAAACGTCCCTGCTCCAAACGCGTGATCCGATCAGCCACCCAGCACTGCACCAGCTCAGGCAAATTGCGCCGCACATCGCCGAGTTGGGGAAGGAGAAACTGGTCGCCCCCTGTGACGCGCCCACGGGTATCAATCGGAATCATCCAACAATCGCTGGCGGGTTCGGTTACCAGTCCGGCACGCTCCAACATGTGCGTGTTCATGTAGGCTTGGGTGAAATGTGGATACAGGAGTGAGAGTAGCTCCATTTCGTCCGAGGTAAACGTGGGGCGGGTTCGCAGAATGTTCAGCGTGGTGAACTGGTCCGGGGTGCCAAAAACCTCCATCTTGAGGTGGCCTTCAATGCCGTCGGGCTTAAAGACCTCGCTATAGAACGGATTGCTGAGCCACTCTTTGCGAGCCATGACGTCTGTAACGCTCACCACGGGACGATCCTGATCAAAAATGGTGTCCCAAAACGGATGGGTCGAGGTCACGCCTGACTCGTTCAGTTCCGGCATCAGCGGCGCGGCTGTGAGCATGTGGCGCGCCACCATCGAGGTGAGAATGCTACGCTTGCCATCATGTTGACCAATCGCGACATTCTCACTCGCGACCAGTCCGGGCAATTGCTGGCAAATGTACCGGGAAAGCATTTCCGTGGTTTGGAAATGATAGAGTCCCTGCACAAAATCCAGCAGCTCACGCATGCTTGGTTTCACATGTCATGCCCCCCTCACCCGAACGTCCCTCCGACCGCGATACTTTACCGCTATACGGCCTGACGGGGCTAGTCCAAAAATCGGGGCACAAGGGGGAGAAACAGGGTCATTCAGTTCTCCGCAAGAAATTTCTAATGAACAATTTGGACCCCATGTGGAGGGCGGAGCTCTGCGACGCCGCGATAGGAATGGAAAATGGCTAAGCGCTGTGCGGCTTCCGGTCTCGCGGAGCTCGACCCTCCAGACGCGAGTCAAAGCATATTGGTCATTTTGGAGGGCGGATCTCTGCGACGCCACGATCTTGCATGGGCAAATCAAACTCTTGTGCGGCTTCCGGTCTCGCGGAGCTCGACCCTCCAACTTGTTGCCGCCGGCGCTCCGCGCCGGCGGATTCTCAATACTCGCTCCGATCGGTAGAGACGTTCTTCGCATCATGGCGCAAAGCGGGTCCCGCATCCGCGACCAAATCCTCGCCCTATCGCCCGAAGCACCCAACCCTCAGGGCTGTACTGCCATCCAGTTCAGGCTGCCTTCGGGAACCTGAGTCGAACGCAGAAATCGGTCTTGATAGAATATGGCGGGCTGTCCAGCTACCTCGCGCAGAAAGATAATAGACCCCGGACTAATATTGGGGTGTGTCAAGTCGCGCAGGCTCAACCAAAGCGTGCCTGTCGCCTTGCGCCGGTAGAGGATCTGTCCGGGGGTTATGGCCGCGACTTCGGCTCGGCCACTCCTAAAAGATAATGACAAACTGTCGCGTCCTGAAACGCCTTGATTCATAGCGACCTCACCTACAGGCCATGAGCTGCCGTTCGCGTCGTCTGCGCGGATATAGCGGACAAGAGGGGTGGGTGCTTCATCTAACACCACGACGGCTGGATGACCGTCCACTTCATGCACCGCAAATGGGACACTACTAAAAAGAACCCCCGCATTCGTAAAGATCGTGACATCGGAACCCCATGGGCCCGTTCCATGAATGGCTCCGGCGCGTCGAAAATGAAGACTATAAGAATGGGGATTCTCATAATGGCGGGAGTAAACGACTGCCGGCAGGGTGTTCGCCATAATCAGACGCGGGGTGTAGCCCCCGACACCCGCCGAATTTGTGTTCACGATGTAATCCAATTGCTGAGGGGGATTCCATGACGCGCCCGTAGCATCGTTGGCTACCGCGTACCAGACACTGTTGGATTGCACACCTGCGGCATTGAATCGCGTTTCGAAGGTCAGCGCCGGGCGATTATTCACCTCAATCAGATTTGCGAAAACTATGCTGTCTGACGCGCTAAGCTGGACGGGGGTACCCCATGTCGCTCCCTGTGCATCCAAAGCCCGCACATAATAGACGGCGTTCGAAAACGCGATGGCATAGGCAATCGCGGGATGTCCGTCGATCGTTGCGAGAGAGGCCGAGGAGAACTCCTTCGGATCAGTTAAAACCATCACGGGATCGTTCCACTGCTCTCCCTTGGCATCCGCCGCGATCTGGAAATACAGTATGTATTCTCCAAAAGTAAATACATCAAGAAACCAGCTCACCTTAGCCGGTCGCCCATCCACGATATTTGCTGAGCGAACAGCGCCCAGCAAGTCACCGGTGCGCTGATGAACGCGCGGCAGCACCAGATTGACCGTGGCGTTCGACAAGCTCGTGCTAATCGGAGTCAGTGTCGTGTCGGCGGCGGTGACTAGATCGGGTATAAGCAGATTGGCCGAAAACATGGGCATCGCACCGAAGGGTGCGGCAAACTCGATCACACGCCATACACTTAGTGTTGGGCTTAAAGCACCAAACGACGGCCCACTTGTCACCAGGTCGCGCAAGTCGATCCGGCCCGCCTGGTAGGGTTGAGCCAATTGATTGAACCCGATGCTGCCGGCCCCGACCGAGCCCGCCTGCATCGCGTAGGGCACGGAGACGAGACGTTCGCGGGGCGAGAGCACGACGCTATCCACTTCCAGCTCCAACCACACCTGTGGCGATTCAAGTGCCGTGGCCAAATTGCCGAAAGTCGGGTTCGCGCCAATCTGCACGTCGTACAAACCGTCGATCACTTGTACGGCGGGATGAAGATCAGTGTACAGCAACGTCCCGCCGCTGGCGGCGTCGTATAGGCTCAATTCAAGCTGTACCGTGCCGTTCACCAGGTTGGTCCCGTCAACGAGTCGCCCCTGGTAATTGATGAGGGCCGGGGGCTGGGCTTGGGCGGCGCAGAAAAGGGATAGTGAGAGAACGATTATAGCAAGGAAAGAAGTACGGTTCTGGATCATGTTGCCTCCTAGGGATTGATTACTTCGACAGCAAAGAAACGCGCACCGACCGACTCGTTGGTGATTGTGGCCTCCGTGGCGTACCACGGCGCTGAGCCGCCAGCGACGGTGTTGCTCCAGATCACGGTGGACGGCGTGTCGTCGTAGGAATCGTCGATCACGCGGACGACGTAGATGCGCTCGTGATTACCTCGTGCAACCCAGGTTACCTCGGCGTCGGCATCATCTTTGTCGAGGGCGACAATGCGGAACACGGCGTTGGGGTCAAGCGGGTTTACGCCAGCGACCATGGCTTCGTAATCGGTCATGCCCGTGTTGCCGGTGTCGGGCGAATTGGGATCGGTCGGGGTGGCGGGATTGAATTTCTCGCCGCTGATTTCCCAATGATCCCACAGTCCATCGCCGTCGTTGTCGGGATCCAGTTCGTTCGGCAGGCCGTTGTTATTGGTGTCGAGATCGGGGAACAGGATGAAGGTATTGATGAAGCCGGCGCGATTGATCATGCCGCCCGCGTAGTTAGCGGGTCCGCCTTCGTAAGAAGTAGCCACCCCGCCCGGTTGCGCCCCAGCACTGACCAAAGCATAGGTGCCGCCGCTCGATCGGCCACCAAATCCATTCATCACGGAAGAGGTCTGACTGATCTGTGCGCTGACCGGCGCCCCCCACAAACCCATACCAATCAAACACCGGAAGAACACGCGCAGCACAACATGATCCGTTCTCATCACCCCAACCTCCATAATTTGTAGTCGAATCCAGCGAATCAGAGTTTCCCCGATTTAAACATCAAAAGTCTACAACTGGATCAGGGCCGTATGTCACCCTTTAGGGTGACAACAGAAGTGTGAAGTGGAGAGGCGTTGTGTCCTGCCGGTGCCCTCTTGAAGGCTTAGGGCAGCGAGACTTCCAACCGATAGACCGCGCCCGGCGGCATGTTGGTGAGGGCGATGATGGTTTCGGGTCCAGCACCGGGTACGGCATTGGTCTGAGCCGGCAGCCAAGTGAATGCCGTATCGGTGAGGGCGTTGGTACTGTACATCACGCGATAGTGACGGGCGGTGCTGCCGTGAAAACTGAACACCGGCGATTCCAAATCGATGGGGCCATCGGCGATATCCACGCGCAGAAAGGATTCGCTATCGGTGGGATCGGTGTCGGCGATGTACTCCTGCAAGTTGGTGAACCCGTCGCCGTCCACATCCACGCTAGCTACCAAGCCCGTCTGACTGCCCGAAAATTGCTGCTCCCAGTAGTTGGGAATGCCGTCCCCGTCCAAGTCGGCCGTGGGCGTGATGGCATTGGATATCCAAGCGACGTATTCCGGCACGGCAACAGCGAAGACACCGGTGAAGTTAGGCGGGGCACCAAACCGCGTCGTCATCGTACCGGCCAGCTTCCACGTGCCGCCCTCCTTCACGAACACGCCCCCACCCGAGTCGTTCACGCCCACGCCCGCCTCGTATGGCGTGTCGTTAAGATTGAACATCATAAAGATACCCTGATTGGTCGTGACCCCCGTCAGGCCGCCCGAATTATACGCGGCCACAAAGGGGCCATCGATCTTTTGGGTGCCCCAGCGCTTTGTGCCGCTGCCTGCATTCATTTCGTTATAGAAGGTGTTGCTCACGGTACCGATGCGCCCATAGCCAACCAGAATCGACGCCAAGCGATCCGGCCCATTGGTGGGGAACGCCCCCTCATAAAGCGGGTAATAGCCGGGGAAAGCGGGTTCGAAGCGTACCAAGGCAATATCCGCCTTGGCGTCATTAGTGGGATCATGGACGGATGTATGAAAGACGATCTCCTGCTGGAAATGCGTCCCGAGAGAACTCACCACATTGCTACCAAACGGATCATCCGCTACATGCGCGGCAGTCAGCAACCAATTCGGCGCTATCGCCACGCCGGAACTATTCTTGTAACGATA
>SLCI01000219.1 GCA_007125875.1 Kiritimatiellia bacterium
CCGGCGCGGCGGAGAGCATTCTGGCGTTTGCCCCCGGAATGCTTTCGCGCTCGATACTGACCTTGTAGCCGGTCGCTTCCTCGACCTTATGGATGAGTTGTTTCGTGTCCTCGTTTGTCATTCGGGCAGCCTATAGGACCGCAAAATCAATGTAAAGGGCCGCAGACTGCCGGGGACAATATCACTTTTGTTTCCCCTGCAGGGATGTTATACAGCCCGCATGAACCATGATCTCGACAAGCTTGCGGAGCGGCAACGGCTTTTTGCGGCGGAACGGGACTGGGACCAGTATCATTCTCCGAAGAACCTTTCCATGGCCTTGGCTGTGGAGGCGGCTGAATTGTTGGAACATTTCCAGTGGCTCACCGAGCAGCAGTCCCGGGAATTGCCGGATGACAAGAGGAGGGCGGTCGAAGAGGAGGTCGCCGATATTCTGCTGTATCTGGTGCGGCTATCGGATCAGTTGGGCATCGATATCTACGATGCGGCCATGCGCAAGATTGATCAAAATGCGGCCAAATACCCGGCGGAAAAGGTTCGGGGCAGTGCCCGCAAATATACGGAATACGCTGATGAGGACAGCACGTCGTCATGATCGTCTATGCGTCCACCAAATCCGGCTTTATCGAGGATGTCTTATCGAACCGCATTGACGACAAGATTCTGACCCTGTTCAAACGGTATCTGCATCATTCCACCAGTCGCAGTGAGGTCGAATCATGGCGGAACTCGATGCAGTATATGCACAATGTATTGGCGAAAAGCCGGATCCCCAATGATTGCGGGGTGGCTATCGAGTACAACATCCCCCAGACTTCGAAGCGCGTCGATTTCATTCTTACTGGTCGCGATGGTGCTCGTAACGATGTGGCGGTGATTGTCGAGCTGAAGCAGTGGCAGGAAGTGCGTCGCACGGCGAAGGATGCCATTGTCGAAACCATGCTGCAGGGGCGCTTCGTCGAAACAAGCCACCCATCGTTTCAGGCATGGTCGTATGCGGCGCTGCTCGAGGATTTTAATGAAACCATCCGGACCGATCGGATCATGCTGCGGCCCTGCGCCTATCTGCACAACTGTCCTTCGCCCCATGTCGTCAACGATCCATTCTACTCGGAGCACACCGCCCGGGCTCCTTCCTTTGTAAAAGGCGATGTGGCCAAACTGCAGGCCTTCATCGAACAGCATGTGCGGGAAGGGGATCGGGGAAAGCTGATCTACCGGATTGATCAAGGGCGCATAAAGCCCTCGAAAAGTCTCGCGGACTCCCTGCTGGGTCTGCTGCAGGGAAATAAAGAGTTTCTGCTCGTGGACGATCAGAAGCTGGTGTACGAGACCGCATTGGCGCTTGCCGATGTGGCCGAGCGCGGGCGAAAGCAGGTGCTGATCGTGGACGGGGGCCCCGGTACAGGGAAGTCCGTGGTGGCGATCAATCTGCTGGTAGAGTTCATCAACCGGGAGAAGATTGCACACTATGTCACGAAAAACGCAGCACCCCGGCATGTGTATCATAGCAAGTTGACCGGGTCTTACAGCCGTTCCCGGATTGAGAATCTATTTAAGGGATCTGGAGCCTACGTGGACACAGAGCCGGATGCGTTTGAGGTTCTGATAGTGGATGAGGCGCATCGCCTGAATGAGAAGTCCGGCATGTACCAGAATCTGGGCGAAAACCAGATGAAGGAGATCATCAAGGCCGCGAAATTGAGTGTCTTTTTTATCGATGAGGAGCAGCGTGTAACTTGGAAGGATGCGGGCAGGAAAGAGGATATTCGCCAGTGGGCCGGGCGGTGCAAAGCGGAGGTGACAGAGCTGAGGTTGGCCTCACAGTTCCGCTGCAATGGGTCGGACGGCTATCTTGCCTGGATAGACCATACGTTGCAGATAAGGGAGACCGCCAATTGGACCGGAGAACTCGGTTACGACTTCCGTGTCTTTGATGATCCGAATGCGTTGCGGCGGATGATTGTCGAAAGGAACCTGGAGTGCAATAAGGCGCGGATGGTGGCCGGGTACTGCTGGGACTGGGTCAGCAAGAAGAATGCGAAAGTGCTGGATGTCAGTATCCCCGCGCATGACTTCGCCATGCGCTGGAACCTGAACGACGACGGCGGGCTATGGATCATTAAAGAAGATTCCGTGAATGAAATAGGCTGTATTCACACCTGTCAGGGGTTGGAGCTGGATTATATCGGTGTAATCGTCGGGCCGGATTTCATTGTTCGTGATGGGCAGGTTGAAACGGATGCAACACGTCGTTCATCGATGGATTCCTCCGTCAAGGGGTACAAGAAGGCATTGAAACTCAATGAGTCCGGGGCGCGGGCGAAAGCGGACGCGATCATCAAGAACACCTACCGGACCTTGATGACCCGCGGCCAGAAAGGGTGCTACATCTTTTGCACGGACCCCGAAACCAATGCATACTTCAAGGCTGCCCTTTGCTTGATGGAGAATCCGGCAGATACTGTAGCGACTCAGAAACCACCTATGCCCTTCCGGGTGCTGGATGCGGATGATGTGCGTCCGTATCAAAACGCGGTGCCTTTGCTTGATTTGCAGGCGGCGGCCGGAGAATTCAGTGCGGAGCAGTGGATTGACGGATGCGACTGGGTGGAATTGCCGGAACCGTTCTCTGCAAAAACAGATTATTTCGTTGTGCAGGTGGTCGGCGAATCGATGAACCGTCGTATAGCCAACGGGGCTTGGTGTCTTTTCCGCAGGGATCCGGGCGGAAGCCGCAACGGGAAAGTGGTTCTGGTCCGTCACCGTGATATTCAAGACCCTGATTTCGGGCGTTTTACGGTCAAGGTATACCACAGCGAGAAAGAGGTCAGGGAAGACGGTTGGCAGCATCAGCGCATTATTTTGAAGCCGGACACCCGCGAATCAGGCTATCGCGAAATCGTGCTGGAGGGCGACGAGATTGCCGAATTGAGCGTGCTGGGCGAGTATGTCGCGTCCCTGGCGAGTTGAGTTGATCGCTCTTATTAGCCCGATTGAACGTCACGATTTAAAGATATCTGTAGCATTCGCTTTGAGTTAGATAGTTCTGCAGCGCGAGAATACTCATATCCGGGGCAGGGCGCCCGCCCCCGCGTCGAGCTTTCCCGATACCCCTTGCGGGGATCGGGATGATCTCGCCGTCTCCCCACCCAGGCGAATGACACATTCGCTCCTCGCGCCGCTACGCCGTCAACCGGCAAGGCGTCACGTGCGTTCTGCCTTGCCGCCTCACGGCGCTTGACGCGGCGCTCCACGTTGCGCCTGCCGTCATCCGTCCATTCTCCTCGACGTTCCGCCCCTGACGCGTTCGGCTGTGGCTTCCGCTATCGGGGATGCACCGCTCGTCGAATCGCCGCTTCACG
>SLCI01000155.1 GCA_007125875.1 Kiritimatiellia bacterium
AATGCGTTGGCCTCGGGTGGCGTGAACAACGAAGCGATTCCCAATTACGTCTATCGATTTACAGCCGATGAGATTGTTTCAACGATTCGCGCCTATGCGCCTGAATACGAGATCAACGCGCAGGTGAACTATCAGATGGAAATCCATTGGCATGACCTGCGCGAAAAGCGGGATCGACGTCCGCTTTGGCTGGCGCGACTGGCTTATCCGTTCTTACGGCTCATGATGTGGGTGCGGCCCTCGCTGGCCAACACCATGTGTGTGATAATCCCGAAATCGCAGACCCTTCATCCGTGGCTTAGACAGGATGACAAGGGACAAGTCGTTCCGAATGATGATTGGTTCAAGCAGTTTGGACGTTCGGAATGAGTGAGGAGCCACGTATTCTCCGCTGGATGTGTGCCTTTAGCCAGCGGCTGCGCCAGCGCAGACGCGAGCGATTCTTGCAGCATTTCACGATCACATCAGAAACAAGACTGCTCGATGTGGGAGGCAGCGATGATTGGGATTGGGGGGAATGGCCGGCGGGCGCGCCCAAGGTCACGCTGCTCAATTTGGAGTCACCGGGTGATCGGAAAGCGGGTATCGAATATGTTCAGGCCGATGCCTGCGACATGTCGATGTTCGCGGATCAGTCCTTTGACATTGCGTTTAGTAACAGCGTGATTGAGCACGTCACCGAATGGGAGCGCCAGCAGATCATGGCCGCTGAGATCCGACGGGTGGCAAAAAGTTATTGGGTGCAAACGCCCAATCGGCATTTTCCGATCGAGCCGCATATGCTGTTCCCATTCTTTCAGTATCTACCGCTTTCATGGCGTCGCGTGATTGGGCGGCATTGGCCGTTTTCCTTCGAAAAGCTGCGCCGTGGCGATCCCGTGCGTGATGCGGTGGGCGTACGCCTTATGACGCGTGCCGAACTTCAAGCATGCTTTCCAGAAGCTACTATTCAAGCTGAGCGTTTTCTCGGATTAGCGAAGTCTTGGATTGCTATCTTTCCTGCAAGCGAAAAATAAACGTCAAAACATTCAGTTTAACCCTCAAGGCCTGCCGAAACTCGGCGGGCTTTTTTGTGTAGATTGTGCGTCGCATTGGTCTTTCCGATAAACCAGAGAATCGCAGGTGGCTCACTTGACGCTGATGCCATCTATTGTTAACCTATCCCGTTTATTTGAAAGGAAAACGATGAAGATTATTGATCAGGTGAATCCGGATGTTTTGGCCAAAGCGATTGAGAAAGCCCGTGAGCAGGGTGTTATCTTGCCGACCTTCGCTCAACAAAGAGACCCCTCTAAAATTCCCGCGAAAATCGTAGAAAAGCTTAAAGATATCGGCTTATGGGATATCAATCCGCTCAACTTGTTCCGCATCACCTGGAAGAACGAGCCGACGCCACATGGTGGCGGCTTTGGCGAGGGTAATTGGCTGGAATTCCCGTCCGAGTTGACCGGAATCGATGCCCGTATCGTTGGTATTCAAGGCAAATGGTTTCCGACCGGTGCGCACAAAGTAGGTGCTGCCTATGGCTGTCTGGTGCCGCGACTGGTCTCTGGTAACTTTGATCCGACCACGCAGAAGGCCGTATGGCCGTCCACCGGTAATTATTGTCGCGGCGGCGCGTATGATTGCGCGCTGCTGGGCTGTCCAGCCGTAGCGATTCTACCCGAGGGCATGAGTCGTGAGCGCTTTGAGTGGCTGAAGGAAATTGGCACGGACGAGGTCATTCAGACACCGGGCACGGAGTCGAATGTTAAAGAGATCTACGATAAATGCTGGGAGTTGCGTCGCGAGCGCGGCAACGACATTGTAATCTTCAATCAATTCGAAGAGTTCGGTAACTCGGTCTGGCACTACAACATGACCGGCGGCATTGTAGAGGAAATCTACGAGAATCATTTCAAGACCGACCGCAGTCGGTTGTCCGGCTGGATCAGTGCGACGGGCTCGGCCGGCACGATCGCGGCGGGTGATTTCCTGCGCACGCTTCATCCTCACATGCGTGTGGTCGCCGTGGAGGCTTTGCAATGTCCGACGCTTTACCAGTTTGGATTTGGCGCTCACCGGATTGAAGGTATTGGCGATAAGCACGTGCCTTGGATTCATAATGTGCGCAACACCGATATGGTCGCCGCGATTGATGATGAACAGACAATGCAGCTGATGCGTTTGTTTAATGAGCCGGAAGGGCGCGAGTATTTGGTCAAGGCGGGCGTGCCCGAGGCAGCCGTCGGACAATTGGATCGGGCAGGCATCTCGTGTATTTGCAACTTGGTCGCAGCGATCAAGACCGCAAAATATTACGAGATGGATTCGCGCGATGTCATTTTCTTCCCATTGACCGATTCGATGGAGTTGTACGGGTCGCGTATGGAAGAAATGAATGCGGAAGAGGGCGCCTACGATCAATCGCTCGCTCAGGCCCACCATCATCGATACATGCTCGGCACGAGTATCGATTATGTGCGTGAGCTGACGTATCAGGATCGTAAAGCGTTGCATAACTTCAAGTACTTCACATGGGTCGAGCAGCAGGGACGTTCATCCGAGGAGCTGAATCAGCTATGGGATGAAGACTTCTGGAAAGAACTGTTCGCAGCAGAGCAGGTCGAGGAATGGGATCAACTGATCAACCAATTCAACGAAGCGACCGGCTTGCTGAAGAACCTGTAATTCATAGAGAGAGGAGAAAGACGATGTCAAAGAATGCCTATTTTAAAGCGGCACAAGAAATCGAACCCAAGCTAACGCAATTCCTGCGGGAGATTGTGGCTATTCCGTCACTGAGCAGTCAGGAAGGGGAGGTGGCTGAGCGCATCCGGCAGGAAATGGAGGCGCTGGGCTACGACGAAGTGTTTATCGATCCGCAAGGCAATGTAATCGGACGGATCGGGAATGGCCCCAAGGTCATCGCGATCGATGGACACATTGATACGGTTGATGTGGGTGAGCGCGCCAACTGGAAGACGGACCCGTACGATCCCGTTCTCAAAGACGGTGTCATCTATGGGCGCGGCACCACGGATATGAAGGGCGGCGTGGCCTCTTCGATTTATGCTGGTGCGTTGCTGAAGGCAGCCGGGTTCCCGGAAGACGTCACCTTGTACGTCACGGGTACGGTGCAGGAAGAAGACTGTGATGGGCTGTGCTGGCAGTACATCTACAATGAGGACAAGATTAAGCCAGATGTGGTGGTGATCACTGAGCCAACCAGTTTGCGGATTTATCGCGGTCAGCGTGGACGTATGGAGATGGAAGTCTCCACGACGGGTATTTCCTGTCACGGTTCCGCACCGGAACGCGGCGACAACGCAGTCTATAAGATGGCCGACATCATCAAAGACATTGAGCAGTTGAACGAGCG
>SLCI01000184.1 GCA_007125875.1 Kiritimatiellia bacterium
GGAATGCGATCATGCCGGGCCAAGACCGCTTTGGTGGCCAACATAACGCGGGAAATTTCGCCGCTTGATGCAATGTTTCGTAACGGTCGCATACCTTCACCCACGTTTGGCTCAAACATGAATTCGACGGTATCCATCCCGGCTGGCCCGGGTTCACTTGGAATGATTTCGACCCCGAAGCGACCATGTGCAAACCCAAGCGCGCTCAACTCGGAGGTAATCGCCTTTGCCAGTTTCACGCCGATTTTCTGTCGCGCCTTACGAAGCGTTGCCCCGTGCTGTTCCAACTCTTTAAGGATGGCAGCGCGCTCTTTCCGCAATGCTTCGAGGCGTTCGTCACGTGACTGCAAATCTTCGAGGCGTGTGCGGGCTTGATCGAGGTGGGCCAAAGCATCGGATATCGTCGGCCCGTATTTTCGTTTCATGCGCTGGTAGATTGTCAGGCGCTGATCGAGCCATTCGAGGCGCGCGGGATCGGCATCGATGTTATCGACGCGCAGTGCGACGGCCGCGGACACTTCTCGGATACGTGCGGAGGCCTCTTCCAACTCAGTGCGCCAATCGGCTGCTTCCGGCAATAGTTTTTGAAGCTCCTCCAAGGCACGCAAGACCGTCGCCAGACCATCCGTTACGGACAGGTCATCTTCTGTTAACGTCAAGGCCACCCGATTCGCTAACTCCATGATACGTTGGGCATTGCCGAAGACGGCGTGTTCCTGTGTGACCTCTTCTTCTTCGCCTTCGGACAAATCGGCCTCTTCCAATTCTTTTACCTTGAAGGAAAGGAGTTCGATTTGTTCCGCCACATTACCGCCTACCGACTCCACCTCATCGATCCGCTCGTTGACTTGGCGTAATGCCTGATACGAAGTCTCATACGGGTTACGCGCGTCGCTCAAATCGCCGAAGGCATCGAGTATTTCTCGCTGGGCATCATTACTGAGTAGGGACTGGTGGTCATACGGCCCATGCATATCGACCAACTGATCGCCAATTCGCCGCAGCGCCTGCAACGTTACCGGCTGGTCATTTACGAGTGCTTGCGCACCGCTCTGGGCCTTGATGACCCGACGTATGATGAGCTGGCCTTCCTCGAGCGGGTCCAAGCCCAACTCGTCCAACAAAGGATCGATGAACGACGTGTCCTCAATATTGAAAACAGCTTCGGCAGAACATTGGTCAGCGCCGGTCCGGATCAAGGACTTATCCGCACGCTCTCCGAGTAGGAGACCGAGCGCACCCATCAAGATAGACTTGCCCGCGCCCGTCTCGCCGGTGATGACATTCAGGCCCGACTCAAAGGAGACGCGGATGTCTTCGACCAGCGCGAGATTCTTAACCCGTAATGCCGTCAACATACGCGACTAAACTTCCTGCTACAATGTGGACATGGGCGCGTTATTCGCCATCCGCCAACTCGCGGATCATGGCGCGCACCTCTTGCATACCGGCCGCTGAAAATCCGACCTTGGTATGACGCACAATACCTTCAGCATCGACGACAATAAGTGTAGGAATACTCACGGCGCCATATTCGTTCGCAATTTCGCCGTCCTCATTAATTCCGATCAGGTACGTTAACCCAAAACGCTCGATCATATTTTCGACGCGCTGTTCTGATCCCGGCCGGTCAAGGCTCACACCCACGAACACCACCTCATCATCCTCGAACTCTTCATAGAGTCCTTGCAAATAAGGCAATGATTCCACGCACGGGGGACACCATGTAGCCCAGAAGTCGATTAGGACCACGCTTCCTGCTTGCTCCGACAACTGAAACGCTGTGCCGTCCATCAGCGTCAGATTAAAATCGGGCGCTGGCTCGCCTACCTGAACGGTTTCAGGAGCACCTAGTCCGCCTGATGCTTGAATCGACTCCAACAACTCTTCGAAACTAGCGACCTCGGTCAACCCACTCAGGTCGTAGACAAAGTAGTCATCACTGATCTCTTCGTTCACCGAGATGATATTGACCGTATAGGTCATATCATAGTAGCTCGGCATCTCTTCCATGACCGGGTGCTGCATATCCCCCAGATCGACGCGGGCGCGCAGCCCAATAAACAGTCCTGTTTCTTGATCGATCCAGATGCGTAATCCCTCAGGCAGCGTAACCTCATCGTCTTCTACCTTTACACTCAACGCCCATGCGGCTCTTCCCTGGAAGGTTTCTTCACCCAAGATTTCGATTTCGAAATCCTCGGCCGCTTCGCGCAAGACGGCGGCGGGCTGATCGCTCAATAGGGCCATCACGTCCGGCAAAGCCGCACCACCCAGCAACTCCATTTGATCTTCAAATACATCGCTCAGGCCCGTCTCGAGCTCCTTTCGAATCACATGATCAAATTGAGTAAAGACAATAGCTAACGTCGTTCCGTCACTGACGATGGTGGCCATATCGGATTCAATCAGAAGCTTATCCGGGCGCTGGAAGCGCATGGAGCTTTGCTGTTCCATGCCATCGAGATCATCTTCGTCCCCGAATGACACCGTCATAACGACCTCTTGATGAAGCGATGAGATCGAGGCAATGCGCTCGCCTAGTACTTCGATCAGCGAATCGAGTGTCTGCTCGGCATAGGATGTTGAGGCTGTTAACAACAGTGCAGCAAGCATCAAACGTTTGAGATTTGCGCGCATAGTAATACTCCATTGGGATGATTGTTCATGCGTAAGCAGTCTCCGACATCCGGGTAATCAAATCAAGAACCGTGTGCAGACCGACGGGTGAAAACAAAAGAGCCCACAGCCGATGGCTGCGGGCTCCTTGGTGAACGATTCAGGTATCGTATTAGTTATTGCCGCCAACGCGTGCAAAAGGTGAGGTGAAGACATCGCCATCTTCCCATTCGAAGCTCGAGTTACTGTCCGTCGTGCCCGGAGAGTCCAGCGTAGCGTTATCGAACGGGATCGAACTCACAGCCGAGTCAGCACCTGCCGAGATGAATACGCCGATGCCATTGGCCTCGATGTGCGCCCGCGTGATGTCCAGCGTGGAAAGCGGTATCGCCATCTCATAGAAGGTGTCCCGTGACTGGTCGTGATGGAAATAGCTCGTCAGCTCAACATTGGGATCGTCCAAGTAGTCATCGATATCCGGCACACCGTAGAGCGCGTTGGCGACGAAGCCTTGGCTCTTCGCAATCTGGATACCGGCCAAGTCGCGGGTGAAGTAGTTCACACCAAGATCCTCATCCACAACAAAGGCGCCATCGACGGCTTTCGACAGATAGGGATGGTCGCCCCACAGGTCGGATCGCATCGCGATCTGCACGTTCGGCAAGTTCGCTCCGTCAAAGGAATCCAGCTTGTCCCACATATAGTCCGCAGCACCGCCCGAAC
>SLCI01000172.1 GCA_007125875.1 Kiritimatiellia bacterium
ATCATTGAAACCGAGATTCAGCGAGGAACCGCAGAGAGTCCCGGCGACCGCTTGGTGGCGAGACTGGCCACCGATATCAACACAGACTTCATTCGTCAGGGTTACTTGGAAACCGGTATCGATCTACGCGTCGTAGCCACCGTAAAGACGGACGATCTAATCGAAGCGGATATCAGGCCCTCGCTGCGCCGCCTCATCGATCTCAAAACAGTGGGCGACAATTCTTGGCCGATTATCTCCGTGAAGGAAATCGACACGAGCTTCACCTTGCGCAGTGGACAGACGGTAGCTATTGGCGGACTGACTGGCTTGGAAGAAGGCAAACGAACTACGCGCGTGCCAATCCTGGGCAGCATTCCAATCCTTGGACGCCTGTTCCGCCATGAAACCGACATTCAGAATCAGACCGAGACGATTATCTTTGTAACGCTCACGGTCGCCGATCCTGAAGGGTTGCCAGACGAAGCAGGTATTCCGATGGATTCGCGCTTGATTCATAATCGCCTTCTGCAAGAGGACGCACGACGCGATGAGTTCAATCGTCAGCACCAACTACAGCAACAGGCCGCCGAGGAAGAGCGCATCGCTCGACGTCGTGCAGCCGAAGCTGCAGCGCTTGCGGCGGCAGAGGCCGAAGCCCGAGCCCCCGGCGAGCGACCCGCATCAATCAACAGCGTAGTGCCGCGTTAAGCGAATCATATACCGCATGAGACCTTTGAAGGCCGGACCCCAAAAGTCCGGCCTTCAATGTATTTACAGCAATTTGTCCACTACGGGTTGGAGCGAATACGCGGAGTTTGGAGCGTTTGAAGCAAATGTGTAGCCGCGTCCGCTAGGACGTGGTTTCCTACTCGCGTGGCAAGGTATTCCACTGCCTAATGGCGGATACGCGATACCCTCAAATGCGCTACACCGCGCCAGCGTGTGCGTGTGGGCGGCGATCAGCGGCGTGCCCATTTAACGTGTACGCGGCGGTGCGTTCGATATGCACCGGAACCAGTTGCCCGGTTAAATCACGCTCATCCTCAAAGAACACCAATCGATTGTGTGGGGTGCGTCCGCGCCACTTACCTTTGTGGTTATTCTCCACCAACACCTCGACTACCTGTCCTTGCAGCACCGCATTCTTTGCTTCAAGAATCTCGGTTTGGCGGTCGTCCAGCATTTTGCGGCGGCGCTCTTTCTCGTCCGGATCAACATCGTCCGGCATGGAACGCGCAGCGATCGTCTTGGGGCGGACGGAATACTTCGCGAGATGGATCTTGTCCCACTGCATTTCTTCGGCCAAGCGATAGGTATCCATGAACTGCTCTTGGGTCTCGCCGCAAAAGCCCACGATGATATCGGTGTTGATCGCCGCATCAGGCATTCGAGCCCGGATGCGATCCATCACGCGACGATATTGATCAACGGTATATCCGCGCCGCATCCGTTCCAGCACGTCGTCGTTACCGGCCTGAATCGGAATTTCGATATGCGGACACAGCTTCTCGGTGTTCGCGACCACATCCAATAACCGATCCGTCATCCAGTTCGGATGACTGGTCAAAAACCGCACACGGGCCAACTCAGGCACAGCGGCCACACGCTGTAAAAGGCCGGCCAAATCGGTCCCGTCATCAAAGTCCGTTCCGTATCGGTCCACAATTTGACCCAGCAGCATGACCTCTTTCACGCCTTGGCCGACCAATGTCTCGATCTCGCGTAAAATATCCGCTGGCGGCTTACTGCGCTCCGCGCCACGCCGGTACGGGATAATGCAGAACGTGCACGCATGGGAGCAGCCTAAAACCACCGGTACATTGGCCGTCACGGACTGACCACGCAGACCAGAGGGCAACGCAAACTCCTCATCCTGAATCGCGTCGCGCAACGCTTTCTCACGTGTATCAAAGGAACGATCCGTGTCGAACAAGCCATGATCCGAAAGATAATCAAGCAATGGCTCCGTATCCGATGGCGGCATAAAGACATCCACAAACGGAAATCGCTTTTTCAGGGTCGGCGCTTCTTTCATTCCCACCATGCACCCCATCAGCGCAATGGTCATCTCCGGGCGCTCCGTTTTGGTGACGCGCAGTCGATGCAGATGGTTTATGGCCTTGTCCTCAGCCTGTTGCCGGACAACGCATGTATTCAGTACAACCAAATCGGCCTCGTCCGCAGAAGTGCGATGCGTATAGCCCAGCGCTTCCAACTGCGATGATAAATGCCGGGAATCGGCATCGTTCATCTGGCAACCAATGGTCCATATATTATAAGATCGAGACATATATCGTGTGACACCCCTTGAACTCGACAAAATGTATGTCGGCCCGTATTAGTAATCCATATTCCCTTACGGGTTCAAGTAAATGACCGGAAGTAATTGAAAAGCTATGGCGAAATCCTCCTCTTATCCTCCTGAGTTTGTATTGTCGCGCCCGCACGGTGTTGTGCGGGCACCGAAGGATTTCGATTGGGTCAAAAAGAATATCCCCTGCCAAACCGCTTGTCCGGCCGGAACAGATATACCCGGCTATCTCGATGCCATCGCGCATCGTAACTACGAGGAGGCCTACCGGATCAATCTGCGGGATAACGTTTTCCCCGCCGTCCTAGGGCGAGTCTGCACGCGTCCCTGTGAGCCCGCTTGTCGGCATGGATGGGAAGGACTGGGTGACCCGGTCGCCATCTGCTTTTCCAAACGATCCGCCGCGGACTTCCAAGCGCGGAAAACGCCCGTGAAGCTGGACTCACTCTTCCCACCAACCGGAAAGCGGGTCGCGATTGTTGGGGGTGGGGCTGCTGGCCTCACCGTGGCACGCGAATTGGCTCTTTGGGGACATCAGGCCACGGTATTCGAGCGAGAATCGGAACCGGGCGGGCTAATGATACTCGGTATTCCTCCATTCCGATTGCCACGCGATATCGTGGCCTTGGAAATCGAACAAATCCGGCAAGTCGGCGTAGACATTCAGTGCGGCAAAGAAATTGGTGCCAACCTGTCGCTCGACGAACTGCAAACCGACTATGACGCCGTGGTGCTGGCTGCCGGCACGCATCAACCCAATATCCCGGAATGGCCGGGTATCGCGTTAAACGGTGTGGAGCATGGTCTTGGCTTTTTGCGCCGAGCAAATCAAGCCGGTGACATCGAAGTCGGCCGACACGTCGTAGTGATAGGCGGCGGATTCACCGCTGTCGACTGTGCCCGCACGGCGCAACGGTTCGGAGCCGAGACCGTCGCCATCTATTACCGCCGATCGGTCAATGAAATGTATATTTCAGCGCACGAGTTGGAAGAACTGGAGAACGAGGGCATCGCTTTTCATCCGCTCTCCGCGCCGATCGCTTTCG
>SLCI01000197.1 GCA_007125875.1 Kiritimatiellia bacterium
CCATCCAGCTGCACGAAGCTCAATCCCTTTTCCTTGGCCTCGATTTCGTTGACGTCTTCCTCGTCCATATCGCGAAGTGCCACAATGTCGGGCATCCGGAACAAGGCGTTGTCATCGAAGTTGATTTTCCCGTCGAGCGCGATCACTTGTTTATCGCCGGTCAGTACCAAGGGATTGATTTCAGCCAGCGAGCAATCCTTCTCTACGAAGAGTTTGAACAGGTCGCGCATGATGGCGAGTACGGCATCCGCTGTTGACTCGTCTTCGAACAATTTCCCTGCGACTTCCGCCGCCTCATCTTCCGGGAATGTACGCGAGAGGGTGCTGAACTTCAGAATCCGCTCAGGTGTCTTTGCGGCCACCTCCTCAATATCGATCCCGCCGTCTGCACTGCAAATGAAGGTGATGCCTTTGACGGCTCGATCCACAATGATGCCGAGATAGGCTTCACGGTCGATATCGGCAGCGCCTTCAACCCACACCTTGCGCACGGTGCTGCCTTTGATGTCCATGCCGAGAATTTGTTTCGCCACGGTGCGGGCTGCTTCAGCGGTCTCTGCGACCTTGATGCCGCCCGCTTTACCTCGTCCGCCTACGTGCACTTGCGCTTTAACCGCAACCGTTCCACCAATGGTGCGCGCCGCGTCACCCACTTCTTCTGCAGTAGTGGCTATTTGCCCTTTGGGCACGGGTATGCCGTATGAGCGAAATAGTTCTTTCGCTTGGTATTCGTGTATCTTCATTCGTTATTCTACTCCTTGTTATCCTATTTGCGCCACTACGGCCTTTACGCAGGAGCGTATTCCTGCGGCAACATCCTTCACCCACGGTCCCAACATGTAAGCGGGTGATGAAACAACACGTTTCTCCTCGTCCACAATGATCTCGGTTACCACACAATCCTGATGTGTGGCCCCCATACTTTCCAAAGCATTTGCGGTACCTGAATCGTTACCAATCGTCAGCTTTACGCCGGGGATCAGCTTCGCAATGATGGCCGGCGCGATACAGATGGCCCCAATCGGCTTCCCTGCTTCGTGCACCGTCGTTACCATGTGGGCAACCGTGGCGTCAATCTGCTGATTGGCGCCACTCAGTGCGAAGTCGCTCAAATTCAAGGCCGCCCCAAAACCGCCCGGCAGAATCAATGCATCCAGCGTGTCTGGATCGACATCGCTAATGGCTTGAATCTGGCCACGTGCGATGCGTGCTGACTCGATCAAAACATTGCGTGATTCGTCCATTTCCCCGCCAGTCAGGTGATTAACGACTTTTCGTTGCGGGATGTCGGGCGCCATGCAGACTGCTTCAACACCGGCTTCATCCAGTGCCAACAGGGTCAAAACGGCCTCGTGGACCTCGGCACCGTCCAAATAGCCACACCCAGCCAATAACACACCAATTCTTTTCATGGGACACGTTCCTTTCTTGCGTTTAGTCGTTGAGGTCCGGCATCCAGGCCTCAATGTCGGATGCCAGCTCGGCTTGCAAGCCAACCGCGCGCTCTGCGTAAACCCGCGCGGGACGCGTGGCGCCACTCTCGTATAAGAAGAGGGCCAACGACATCAACTTTTCGGCCTGCACGTCTGTAGACTGCTCGCTGAGATAAAATTCGATTAGGGTCGCAAAGAGGCGATCGCTCACTTGTTCCCAAGGCATAGCGGTGGAGCCGCGCGTGCCGAGTGACATTCGTAGCCCGCCGCTCAGGCTCGCGCCGACCACAGGGCCGAGGAGTTCGCGTGAGAGCTCGGTGGGTGCGGGCCGCGCTGAAATCGATTCAATCAGAAAGCGCCGTAGCTCATCCATGCGCGTGTAATGTTGAACCAGTTGCTCCAGTGCACCGCGACCCTCGGACGTGTTCATCTCGCCCATGGCTTGTCGGGCCTGAGATATCGCTCGACGAAAATCGCGGTTGTGAACCAGCGGTATGATCTGTTCCCGCACTTCGGCAATTCTCGCGAGATCGCTTTCAAGCTGTTGTTGCTCTTCTTGCGCTTGCCGTGCGCGTCGCGCCGCATTGGCTTGTCGGACGCGCCGTTCAGCCACCGCGATCTCTGCATCAATGGCTGCGTGAAGGACGCGCGGGGCATCGCTCCGATAATCGCGCAGTTGTCGGCGCGCCGCCTGCGGCGAGGCGTCGCGCGCGGTCTGCGCAACGCGATCCCATTCCGCCAGCGGCTCTAGCCATTGACGGGCCAGGTTCTGGTAGCCATAGACCCAAGGTGCTTCGTCCCGAGGACGAAGTGCGATGTAGGCCTCGAGCGTATCTCGCGCTAATTCCAAGCGCGCCTCACGGAAATGCTCTATCCCTTCGAATAGGAGCACAAGGTCTTGGTACCATGCCGGCCAGTCCCGTGCGACGCGCTGAAGCTCGTTCAGGCTCGTCCGGGCCACCATAAAGCGGCTGAGCTCTTGCGGCATGACGCCGGGATGCGCTTGATTATTCGGTAGTTCACGCAGCTGTGCATCAGGTGTGCCACGCAAGCTTTGGGTGAGTTCCGTTAAGCGCCCCTCAAGCCAGGGGGGAATACCCTGAAGGACGCCTACCCATACGCGCTCAACACCCACCCGCGGGACCTGTCGAAACAGTTCATTCATGGCCTGGTTATGCCCGCGCAGGTCTCCGTTTTCCCAGTATTCAATCGCACGCCCCAATTGTTGCTGCATCGCGTCAGTGAAAGGTTGCACAGGAAGCTGTATGTCCGCATCGGCCGTCGTCGCGGCGGGGCCGGGAGCGGCGGGTCGAGCCTCCGTTGTGCCGCGTGGAACGATATGCGGCGGAAGCGGTGCAGGCGCCTCGGGCTCATCGGAACCGCGAAAGATGAAATAGCCGCCGATCATCAATGCAACCGCGGTTGCCCCGGCCACCACGATGGCTGGCATGTGGGACTTGTCTTTGTTTTTCTTTTTGGGCGGCATGCCCGCTCGCTGTCGCGCGATTCGGGCGGCTTCCTCGAGATCGGCAAGCAGCGATTTATAGGTGGGATACCGACGGTTCGGTTCCGATTCCAGCGTCCGCGCAATGACTTCCGCTGTTTCAGGTTGGAGCGACGGTCGGACGGTAAGTAGATTGGTGGCGGGACTGTTCAGACGTGCCACAACGACGTCCCGAGCCGTTTCCCCGTCGAACGGCGGTGATCCCGCTAGTACGTGATAGAGGGTGGCTCCAAGACTATAGATATCCGCGCGGTGATCTTCTTGTTTGGCGCGCACCTTTTCAGGTGCAATATAATACGGCGTGCCCCAGATCTCGCCGGGTGCCAAATGTTGCTGAGCAGCAAATCGTGCCAAGCCAAAATCCACGACCTTGGC
>SLCI01000189.1 GCA_007125875.1 Kiritimatiellia bacterium
GTATGGAGATGGAAGTCTCCACGACGGGTATTTCCTGTCACGGTTCCGCACCGGAACGCGGCGACAACGCAGTCTATAAGATGGCCGACATCATCAAAGACATTGAGCAGTTGAACGAGCGCCTGGCGCCGGTCGAGCCGCTAGGAAAGGGCACAGTAACGATCAGTCATATTCGCTCGCAATCGCCCAGTTTATGCGCCGTGGCTGACGGCTGCACGATTCACTTGGATCGTCGCTTGACCTTGGGTGAGACTGAGGAAACGGCCGTTCAGGAAATCTTGGATTTGCCCTCCGTGAAGAAGGCGGGCGGGACCGTGAAAGTATTGGAGTACGCTGTGCCCAGTTACACCGGGTTGGTTTATCCCACCAAGAAGTACTATCCAACGTGGCAAACGGAAGAAGACGAGCTGCCGGTAGTAAAAGCCGTGGAAGCCTATAAAGAGACCTTTGAGGGCGAGCCGGAAGTGTCCCATTGGACCTTCAGCACCAATGGTGTGGCCACCGCTGGCTTGTGTGGGATTCCGACGGTTGGATTTGGGCCAGGGCATGAAAAATTTGCCCACGCGCCGAACGAGGAAATCGAAGTCGAGCACCTAGTCCGCGCCTGCGCCTTCTATGCAGGTTTCGTGGAGGCTTACGGCCGCGGATAAATCGAAGTTTCGCAGAACGTCTCGAATGATTGGAGCGAGTATCGGGCAAGCGCCTGACTCGCTCCTTTCGTTTTCCTAGTCTTGAGCTTGGCGATGTCGTGAAACTTTTGATCCAGCGGGACAAGCCCGCTGAGCCAATTGCCTCGCATGCTCTCGGCTCATCCAGAGGATTCGCCCTACCGATCCCATCCCGCGCATCCGGATCGAGAAGTTGAACGATTTTCGTAGCCGCCGTCGTTAGGCCAGTTGCTATATCTTTTCGGTACATTCTCAGGGCAACACAGAGGTTGCCCCTCCGGTGCACGCTAAGCAGAACCAGTTACTGCAGAAGCATTCTGGAGGGACGACCTCCGTGTCGTCCTCTTATTGCGGCGAACCCATCTCTTTTCATGCTAAATTTTTCGGCGAATAGACCGATAAGTATTAGACGGTGGACGATCGTATCGAGCGAATCGGAACCCACGTCCTAACCCGCCGCATGCGGGCAGTCAGGACGCGGACACGGTAGTGTTTCCTCGAGAAAACACTCGTTGGCAATTTAGCCATTCACCACATTGATCGGCTTGCCCTGTTGAAAAGCCCGCACGTTTTCGGCGGTGGTTCCCATCAGTCGTGTGCGGGCGGCCAGCGTCCCCCATGCCATGTGCGGCGTAATCCGCAAGTTCTTCGCGCCCAGCAGCGGGTTATCGCTCGTGATCGGCTCTTTCGATACCACATCCACGGCTGCGCCCGCCAACACGTCCTGGTTCAGGGCATCCGCTAGATCGCTCTCGTTGATCAATGCCCCGCGCGATGTGTTGATCAGGAAGGCGTTCGGTTTCATCTTGGACAGTAGCGCTTGATTAACAAACCCGACATTGTCGGCCGTTTGGGGACAATGCAGGCTGACCACATCGGCTTCGCTAAAGACCTCTTCGATTTCCTTCCATGTGAATGGGCGATAGCTCGGTTCATCGCCGCGATAGACGTCGGCCGCCAAGACCTCCAAGCCGAAGGCGTTTGCTAGCTCGCCGACGCGGCGTCCAATCCGGCCGAATCCAATGATGCCCATTTTCAGGTTCGCCAGCTCAATCAGCGGATAATCCCAAAAACAAAAATCGCCCCGCCGCGCCCATTCGCCGTCCATCACACGGTCACTGTGATGAGCAACGTGATGACAGTGATCGAGCAGCAGCGCGAACGTGTACTGAGCCACCGTGTCGGTGCCGTAAATCGGGACATTGGAAACCGCGATGCCGCGCTCGCGGGCCGCATCGATGTCCACAATATTGAAGCCGGTGGCCAAGACGGTGATAAACTTCAAGTCGGGTAGGGCCGCTATGGTGTCGGCGGTGATCGGGGTTTTATTGGTCAGCAGGACTTCCGCCCCTGCCGCCCGCTCCAGAATCTGGTCCGCTGGGGTGCGATCATGCACGGTGAGGTCGCCAAGCGCTTCGACTTCGGTCCAAGGGTTATCTCCGGGGTTGAGCGTAAATCCATCCAAACAAACCATCTTCATAGCGCTTTCCTTTCTTTATGCATAAATGATCACCGGACAGGTTAACATGCCCCCATGCCTCACTCAATGAGAAATGGGACTGCACTCGACACGGGCTCCGTGAATTCTCTATGCTGATCCCTTATGGCCGAAACACTCACACCCATGATGCAGCAGTATCTCGCGATCAAGAAACAGATCGACGCGGATACGCTGCTGTTTTTTCGCATGGGCGACTTCTACGAAATGTTCTTCGACGATGCCAAGGCGGCGGCCTCGGTGCTCGACATCGCGTTGACCAAGCGCAACAAGGTGCCGATGTGCGGTGTGCCGTACCATGCCGCAGAAGCCTATCTCTCCAAGCTCATCAAGGCAGGCAAGAAGATCGCCATTTGCGAGCAGATGGAGGATCCGGCCCAAGCGAAAGGTATCGTGCGGCGCGAGATCGTGCGGATTGTCACACCGGGCACGATTCTGGAAGAGAATGTACTGGATTCGAATCAGAACAATTATTTGGCCGGCCTCTGTTTTCGCGGCGGGCACTACGGACTCGCCTGGATTGATTTGTCGACGGGCATCTTTTGGATCGAGGAAGCCGCGTCGGCTGCGGCGGTGCAGGACAACCTGGTTCGCTATGCGCCGTCGGAATGTGTAGTGCCCGAGGAGCAGGCCGAGACGCCTGCCATTCGCGAAGTACTGGATGGCCGTCTCGCCACGGTGCTGAGCCCGCACGATGATTGGCCTTTCGAGTTAGATGCGGCGACCGACTTGTTGACGCGCCACTTCAACGTCCATTCGCTGCGCGGATTCGGATGCGACGATGTGCCACGGGCTGTCGGCGCGGCCGGTGGCGTGTTGCACTACGTCAGCCAGGAGCTGCATCGTCAAGTGAACCACGTGCGGCAGTTGCGCGTTCGCCGAGCGGACGAATACATGCTGTTGGATGAGACCACGCTGTCCAATCTCGACTTGGTGCCGCTACGCGGACGCGCGGATGCGCCGACCTTATTGAAGACGCTGGACACCTCGCGCACGCCGATGGGCGGACGCTTGTTACGGGAATGGTTGGTACGGCCCCTGAATCATTTGGAGACAATTCAACAGCGCCATGATGCGATTGCCGAGTTGTCGAAAGAGCGTGGTCGACTCGCGCATGTGAGGGATCAGTTGGCCGAGATTAAGGATTTGGAGCGCTTGGTGGCACGCCTCGGGGCGGGTTCCGGTAACGGGCGCGATGTGAATGCCTTGGCGCAGTCGTTGGAGGCACTGCCGTTACTGCACGATTTGGCGAACGCCTGCAGCGCGAAACGCCTGCAGACGCTCACCAAAGATGTCGAACCCATGCCGGAGATCGTGAAGCTGATTCGTGACGCCATTGCGGAAGAGCCGCCAGTGACGTTGCGCGAGGGCGGCGTGATTCGTAAGGGCTATCACGAGGAATTGGATGAACTGCGGGCGGCGGCGACCGAGGGGCGACAGTGGTTGGCAGATTATCAGGCGCAGGAGCAGGAGCGTACGGGCATCAAGAACCTCAAGGTTCGGCACAACAAGGTGTTCGGTTACTACATCGAAATTTCGAAGAGCAACTTGGACGACGCGCCACCCGAGTACACGCGCAAACAAACACTGGTCAACGCCGAGCGTTTCATCACGCCGCAGTTGAAGGAGTACGAAAACAAGATTCTGGGGGCGCAAGAACGATCATTGGGCTTGGAACACGAACTGTTTCTGGAAGTGCGGGCGACCATTGTGGAGCAGACCGAGCGTATTCAGCGCATCGCGCTAGCGATCGCTGAATTAGACGTGTTGGCTTCATTGGCCGATCGCGCGTTGGCCTTGCGCTATGTGCGGCCTACCATGACCGAGGATCACTTGATGCGGATAGAGGAGGGACGGCATCCGGTGATAGAGGCCATGACCACGGCGGAACCGTTTGTGCCGAACGATACGCTGTTGGACGGGCGTGAGAATCAGTTGGCGATCATTACCGGACCGAACATGGCGGGCAAATCAACTTATATCCGGCAGGTCGCCCTAATCGTGGTGATGGCGCAGGCGGGTTCCTACGTGCCGGCGAAAGCGGCTGAAATCGGTTTGGTAGATCGCGTGTTTACCCGCGTGGGCGCCAGCGATGACTTGGCCCGCGGGCGCAGCACGTTCATGGTGGAAATGCAGGAGACCGCGAACATCCTGAACAATGCCACGCCCCGCAGCCTGATCGTGTTGGACGAAATCGGGCGCGGCACGAGCACGTTCGACGGCATCAGTATCGCGTGGTCAGTGGCGGAGTATCTGCATAATAATCAAGACGTCCGCGCCAAGACCTTGTTCGCGACGCATTATCACGAATTGACGGATTTGGCGCGCACTATGCCCGGCGTCAAGAACTACAACGTACTCGTGCGTGAGCGGAACGATCAAATCGCATTTCTGCGCAAGATTGCGCCCGGCGCGGCTGACAAGAGTTACGGTATACAGGTAGCGCGCTTGGCTGGCCTACCCGATGCGGTGATTCGTCGCGCCAATGAAATCCTCACCAATCTGGAAGAGGGCGAATTCGGCGATAGCGGACAGCCTAAATTGGCGGAACACCGCGCGCCCAAGAAGGCACCGCCAACAAACCAATTGGATCTGTTCGGCTGATTGCTACTCGAGAAACGCTGTGATGTCGGCAAGCGTGGCGCAATCGGCGAAGAGCATTACTAGCCGATCTACGCCCAAGGCGATGCCGCCGCTGGGCGGCATGTGTGGCAGCGCTTCGAGGAATGCTTCGTCGAGCGGGTACACGGTTAAGCCGGCGGCTTCCCGCTCCTTGGCGCATTGCTCGAAACGAGCGCGTTGCTCCTCGACATTGGTAAGTTCCGAGTAGGCATTGGCAATCTCGATGCCACCAATATAGAGCTCCCACCGTTCCGCTACCTCGGGCTGATCCGGTTTCCGGCGCGCCAGCGCCGCAGCGGGCGCAGGATAATCCATGAGTATCACCGGCGTCTGTTCGCGGGCGAGGGCCGGTTCCACTTTCTCGATCAGGTCGAGATCGAATCGGTCCGCATCATAGTCGCTGACGGGGTCCCAGCCCGCCCATTTCTGAAACGCCTCTTGCACGGTCATCTGGAGCCATTCATCCTGCAGCCGAATAGATTGCTGTTGCCATTGCAAAGGTTCGGCCTGATGCCAGCCTCCAATACTTCCCTGTTTATTTTCAGAGGACGCGACGGAGCGCGTCCCTCCGGAAGATTCTTGCAGGCCCTCACTTTTCGCAATGTGCGCTGGAGGGGCAACCTCCGTGTTGCCCGGAGAATGTGCCGAAAAGGTATCGCGGCTGGACTGACTGAGCGCCCGCTGAATCGCGCGCACCAGTGCGATGGTATCGTTCAGGATGTCCCGGTAATCCGCGTTGCTGCGGTACCATTCCAGCATAGTGTATTCCGGGTGATGCAAGCGTCCCTGTTCGCCGCGCCGAAAGCAGGGCCCCAGTTGATAGATTCGATCATAGCCCGCCGCCAGCAATTGCTTCATGTGCAGTTCCGGCGAGGTGCGTAAAAAGAGGGAGCCGGAAGGTTCAGCGTCGATATGCCGCTCGAGCGCAGGCGCGCGCAGTCGGACGGGGGTGTCGACGGCGAGGAAGCCCTGCGCATCGAAAAAGTCGCGGATCGCCTTGGTGACCGCCGCCCGAATCAGTAGGGCCGCAGATTTTTCGGCCAGTATTCGTGTCGAGTCAGCCATAGCAGGATTATCGGAAGGCAGCCGTCTGCGAGGGCGACTCAGAAGCCCTTCGAGACACGATCCGAATACTTGCCCGTGCGGGTGTCGATGCGCACACGATCGCCCTGATTGATGAAGATCGGCACTTGCAGTTCATAGCCGTTGTCAATCTTGGCGGGTTTCTGCACGTTGGTGGCGGTATCGCCGCGCGCACCGGGTTCGGTTTCCACGATCTCTTTTTCCACGAAGAAGGGGAGGGTAATTTCGATCGGGTTATTGTTGTGGAACAGGATCTGTACCTCCATGTCCTCGACCAGGAAGAAGCGCTGATCGCCGAGAATGTCGGGGCCAAGATGCAATTGCTCATACGTGGTACTGTCCAAAAACACATACTGCTCGCCATCTTGATACGAGTAGACCAAGTCACGCTCTTCCAGGTTCGGCTTGTCGATCTTCTCCACGGCGCGGTAGGTCTTGTCCACCGTCGAGCCCGTAATCAGGTTCTTGATTTTGCAGCGGTAGAGCGCCTGGCCTTTGCCCGGCTTGACGAATTGGAAGTCGGTGATGACGCAGGGCTGGCCGTCCATTTCGATTTTTAGGCCCTTACGTAAATCAGATGCAGTGTACATAGTCTCTCTCCTCAAAAAATGAATAAGGCGCGGATGATGCACGATCCGGCGGGGGCTTGCCAAGTCTTAAGCGGGCGAGAGGTCGCATTTTTCAAGAACACATTGACCCAGCCAGAGCGATTCCGTAACGTCGCACTGGACTTGAATAAAGGAGCTTAAACGATGTCGAAAATTCTCATTATCGGGGCGGGCGGGGTCGGCCATGTCGTCGCCCATAAATGTGCCGCATTGCCGGACGTATTCTCCGAAATCCTGCTGGCTAGCCGGACGAAGTCGAAGTGTGACGCGATTGCGGCCAGCATAAAAAAACGGCTCGACGAAACGATTGCGACGGCGCAAGTCGATGCGGATAAGGTGCCAGAGCTGGTCAGCCTGATCCACGATTTTCAGCCTGCCATGGTCATCAATGTGGCGTTGCCTTACCAAGACCTGACCATCATGGATGCCTGTCTGGAGGCGGGTGTGCACTATCTGGATACCGCCAATTACGAGCCCCGCGATGTCGCCAAGTTCGAATACAGTTGGCAGTGGGCGTATCAAGATCGCTTTACGCAAGCGGGTCTGATGGCATTGTTGGGGTGCGGGTTCGATCCGGGCGTGACGGGCGTGTTCACGGCTTATGCGCAGAAGCATATTTTTGATGAGATGCATTATCTCGATATTGTGGATTGTAATGCCGGTGATCACGGACAAGCCTTCGCCACCAATTTCAATCCCGAGATCAATATCCGTGAAATCACTCAACGAGGCCGCTATTGGGAGGATGGCGAGTGGCGGGAAACCGATCCATTGGCGGTCCACAAGCCGATTGAGTACCCCGATATCGGCGCGCGCGAGTCCTATCTGCTTTATCATGAGGAGTTGGAATCGTTGGTGAAGAACTTTCCCTCGTTGAAGCGGGCTCGCTTCTGGATGACTTTTGGTGAGAACTACATCAAGCATTTGCAGGTGCTGCAAAATGTGGGCATGACGCGCATTGACCCCGTTCGTTACCAAGGCGTTGACATCGTGCCGTTACAATTTCTCAAGGCGGTCCTGCCCGAGCCTGCATCGTTGGGCGAGAATTACGAAGGGCAAACCTCGATTGGCTGCCAGATTAAAGGCGTGAAGGATGGTCGTGATCGCACCTTCTATATCTATAACAACTGTGACCACGCGGAAACGTATCGCGAGGTGGGCGCTCAAGCGGTTTCGTATACCACCGGTGTGCCGGCCATGATTGGCGCGAAACAAATGCTTTCGGGTAACTGGATGCGGCCCGGCGTCTTTAATGTGGAAGAGCTTGATCCCGATCCGTTCATGGCCGATTTGAACGCCTATGGTCTGCCGTGGAAGGCGTTGGTCGATGTGTCGTTGCCGCATGAATATTCGGAGCCCACATGAGTCAGCAGCCCAGTATCACAACTAAGATTGGCGACAAAGGGACTACTCAGCTCTTTTCGGGCGAGACCGTCTCCAAGAACGCGCCGCAAACGAACGCGTACGGCGATTTGGACGAAGTGGTGAGCCTCTTGGGCATTGCCCGCTCGTTTTCGACTGATCCCGCCATGCAATCTCGGCTCATCAGCTTGCAAAAACGCTTGTTTGTGGTGGGCGCCGAGCTGGCGACCTCGCTTGGTCATCTGGACGGGCTTGGACAACGCGTCGACGAGACCATGCTGAAGGAGTTGGAACAGGAACGTGATACGGTCGAGGCCAGTCTGCCTGCGCCGAAGGGATTCATCTTGCCCGGCGGCACACCGGCGGCGGCGCATTTGGATTTGGCCCGCGCCGTCACGCGCCGCTGCGAGCGCCGCGTGGTGGGAATGATGGAGGCCGGCCTGATGCAGAATCCGACCTTGATCATCTGGTTGAATCGCTTGTCGGATTATCTTTGGCTCCTGGCCCGCGCGGAAGAGGGGCCGCAAACACTGCTGAAGGATGAAGCGTAAATGAGTGAAGCTGGGCGGGCCCGCGTAATTAAAGTGCAGTGGCACAATCCGGATGTATTCGAGCTTTGGCTGGAGCGCGACAATTTCGATTTTGTGCCGGGCGATTGCGTCGCGCTGTTCGGGTCAGATGGACAGGGATCGCGACCCTACAGCCTGGCCTCGGGCATTCATGATCCTGAGCTGCGCTTCCTCATCCGCCAAATGGAGGATGGCGAGGTCAGCCCCTATTTGGCGCAACTGCAACCGGGCGATACGGTAAAAATGAGTCCACCGTTCGGGTGGTTTCGGCCGGGACAAAACGGCGACCGGGCACCTTTCGTTTTCATGGCGACTGGAACAGGCATTGCCCCATTCATGGCCTACCTGCGTTCCTATCCGGATCGTCCACCGCAACAGTGCTATTACGGTGTACGGCAACGTGCCGATGCGGTGGCTGTGCCGTGGCTGCGCGAGCAGATTGATTTGAGGCTGGCCGTGTCGCGCGAGGTGGCCGACGATGCGCATCACGGACGGATCGCCGACCTGTGGGCGGACAGTTTGCCGCTACCGTCTGACACCGATTATTATCTGTGCGGCTTGGACGCCATGATCGATGAGGCGACCGTTTGGCTACAAGGCCAAGGCGTCGATATCGCTCGCATTCACCGCGAATGCTTCTTCAATGCTGAGCTTTAGCCACCGCCCTGCTGGAAAAGTCTCTCATATCAGTTTCTATCTTTTCGGTTCATTCTCTGGGCAACACGGAGGTTGCCCCTCCGGTTCGCAACAAGAATAACCAGGTTCTGCAGGGCATGCCGGAGGGACGCGCTCTGTCGCGTCCTCTGAGAATATCCAGAAAAGCATTGGAAACGGGTGTCATTGCTGCTGGCCACCGCCTAACGGCGGCAGCTACAAAGAAACGCTGGTGTGACTAAACCACGTGATCATCGCGAACCAGTGAGCCGGAGAGATTGGCTTGCTCTGAATAGCCTTGGCGTTTCAATTCGTTCACAATCACTAGAATTTCCGCGATGCTGACGCTGACGCCGAGTCGGCCCATGTGATGGTAGTAGCTTGCCACCGCAGGGAATTTATCCGCTTTGGCGTATTCGCGCAGATGGGAACTGGCGTCCTTTAAGTGGGTGTGCAGCCGCATGAGCGCGGATACCAGATGCGGATCGAGATATTCCGAGTACTTCATGTTCAAGATGGCCCACAGATCCTCCGCCTTTTCGTTCAAATAGATGTAGGTGCTGTCTGTAAATAGAAACTGGTCGGCGAGCTGTGTACGTATCGTTTCAGGTCCCTTTTGCTCCATTTCAGTTAGCAAAGCGGAACGCTGCTCGCTAATCCTCGCTAGCTGCTCTTCTTCGAAAAGGTCGTCCGCGATGACCGGATTGAACCCGAACACGCGGGCAGCAATGCCGTCCCGGATGCGATTGATGTTGCGCGCAACGAGGTAGTCGATATGGTCTTGCACCAGTTTCCAGCGTCTTGTTTTGGAACGCACCAGCAAGGTGTCGATGATGAAGAGCAGAAAAGCGGCACCCAACAGCTCCGTAAACAGCCCCACCAGTAATTCAGGTAAATGATCCTGAAAAATCCAAATCAGGGCCATCGTGATGAAGATGGTTGCATAGACCGTCAGCGGAATGTCCGTCTGGGCGATGCGATCCAGCCATGACTTGGACTTCGACTCTGTTCCGGATGATTGGTTGTCTTCACTCATCGAATAATTGCTCCTGTCGGATTACCATGAACAGCGCGAGTGTACCGAATGAGTTGGATCAGGCCCAAACATTAAAAGTGCGAACGGATTCTTCCTTCGCTCTTTGTCCGGTGGTTGGATTGGCAGTGCGGCGAGACATGCGGGTCGCTTCCAGATTTGGTGGGGCGAATCCTCCGGATGAGCCGAGAGCATGATCCGCATGTGGGCAGACCCTGATCTTGCGCCTGCTCCAGCGGCTCGGCGAGACGCCTCGCCCTACCACTGCGTGATGGGACAGGTGGGGCGAGTCTCGCAGCAGGCGCAGACACCTTTGGCTTTACGGCACCCCCTTGTCCACTACGGCATCAACACGCCCCACGCGGGCTCTTGCAGTTGCAGTTCCCAGTCGTCCAGTTCGGATCGATTGATGCCGTCATGCTGGTCCGCGAAGTCGGACCAGCTATGCAGTTCCAAGCTGACCGTTTGTCCCGGTCGCAGCCGGGCCGCGGCAGTCCATTCGTTGTCGCGCATACTGTGCAAATACACCACAGCCTGTGCATCATCGGGCAGTTCAACCAAATGCACGGACAAGATATGATCGCGGTACGGCACGGTGCCGGGACGCGGAACCTCGGACACGGCTTGGACGGTGCCCTCCACGATCTGACTGCTGCCGGGGGCAGGCACGAAGAAGAGGGTCTCTGGCGGATCACGCAATTCCAAGGGGATCAGGCGCCAGTCGCCGACGGCCAGTTCCCGTGCCGCGAATTGCCAGACGACAACCTGTTTCCCGTCCAATCGATCACGCCCCCGTGCCAATTCGCGGCTCAGCATGTCGCGCGTGGCAAAGGCGCCGCTGTCGTTTCGCACCAGGCGATCAATCGGCGCATTCAGGTAATAGCTCAGTTGCTCGGCGAAACCAGCCGCTTCGCCCCAGCCCATCGGCTCGAGCGAGAAAATGTTGCTAAAGCTGTCGCCCAGCAGGAGAACATCGGCCTCCTCGCGCGCTCGCCAATATTGGTTGTCGGCGGTAAAGACACTGTGAATCGTTACCTGCTCGGGTGGAAACAGCGTTTGATCCGTCGGCAGGTCCAGCATCAAGGCGACATCGCCGTATGCCTCGATTTGGACGGGCTCGCGACGAAGACGTTGATCGGCTGCGGAATCGAGATGCAGCGCGCGGCGCAAGTGATCCGCCAGATCGGCCGCGGCGGCCTCCATCGCTTCGGGCCGCCAGTGGGTATCGGTCGCCAAATACTGCGCCTCACTCGAGGATAGCTTGCGCTCGTGCAGAACGGATGTCGGGTCATAGACATGGACCCCGGCTGCCGCGAGGTCATCGAGCAGCTTCGGATAGGACACGTTGTGTAGTGGCGGACTGGTGAGATCAAAGCGCTGTGAGAATTGTTCAGGATGGATCGTGGGTTTGATCGGCGTGGGCATGACGATCAGCTGGATATCGCGTGCGGCGAGCTGTTGATGGAAGTCAATGATCGCTTTGCGCGGATCCGGTTGCGGTGCGGCCCGCCACTCGTTGCCCTCGCTGGCTCGTCGCGCCAGTTGGCGCGGTTCCAAAAAGCCCGGGCCGGTCAGATAGTCGATGCCGGGACGATAGAACAGCCAGCCGTCATGGCCGACATAGGCTTGCTCGTTTCCGACACCCAGCACCCCGCTCAGGCCTGCTTGCATCGGTGGACGCACACGTTGGCCAAACACGGATTCGTCCTCCAGTCGATCCTCGAGCTCGGCAATGGACTGAAGCATACGTCGATTCGCTTCAATCAGGCTGCTGAACTTCCAGTTCTCGCGTCGCCAGGGCTTCAACAGCGGTGGCCAACCATCTCCCCACACTAGCGAGTCGTCGTCATCTTGCTGTCCGGCGATGCGTCTTTCAGCAAAGTGCTGGTGGATGGGGACTGCGAAAATGGCGATTAGAAAGGCGCACACTAAAAGAATCGCGACGCCCCGGCGGACCTTGGTATGTCCGACTTCCTCGCGGGCGACCTCTTCACGTGAACGTTGTTGACGGGTTACTTTCATTAGAAGATGAAGTAGATGAATGGATTATACGCTTGAGTGGCCAGCACCAGAATGGACAGACCGAAGAGTAGCAGAATGACGGCCACTTTCCATAGCGGTAACGAACGGGTCCAGTCCCA
>SLCI01000011.1 GCA_007125875.1 Kiritimatiellia bacterium
AGTGCTCATCGTAATGTGTATGTATTTGCGACCTCCGGCCCCTACCGCGAAAACGTCACCATCGACACACCCAAAACCATTATCGGCCAAGGCCACGCCATTCGAGGCTTTGACGGGAAACAGTTTGGTGGCGATGAACATACCGTCATCAGCGGTCAACGCCAAGGTCCCGCGATCGTCATTCATGGCGGGCACGGCACAACGATCGCCGGCATGCGTATTGTGAATATCGAAACAGATATCGCACCGAGCGGCCCGCTCCTTGATCCCGTATTCGCGGGCGTAGGCTATCGTGGCGCGGGCATATACGTACGCGATACCGATAACGTAACGATCATCAACAACCAATTCTTCGGCACAACGCGTGGACTTTGGTTCGCCATTCGCGGTGATAACACGCCCGACTTCTCAGCGCGGGTAATGAACAATGCCTTTGTGCTGAATACGCAAGGGCTCTATCTGCAAGCAGGCGCCCGCACCGCCTTGGGCGGCGGCTCGCTGGATACCTTCTCTTTGTCGATGACGGATAATATATTTGCGCTCAACGCGGTAGGCGCGGACCTACGTATGGGCGTGGCTGATTCCGTCGCGATTTTCGGGCAAGGAAACACCTTTACACTGAATGCAAATGCTATGGATATCCGTCGCTTGGCCTTCACGCCCACCCCCGACTATGCGATCGACTTTGGTGGCGGTGTGCTTGGCAGTGCCGGCCAAAACATTATCTTCAACAACACAATGGGCTTTGGATCGTTGTTGATTCCCGACAATACCATCAGCGTCGGAAACAACTTCTGGGGCGGTGGAGCACCCGGGGCACTCGACCTAATGGGCGCGGGATACCAACTCCCGACCACCTGGTTGACGTCCGCACCCTGAACCGATCCAGCACCGGGCAATTCCAGGCTGTGCGGCCGATTCATGACTGGCCGCGCAGCCTGACACTATCGCCGGACAGCATCAAGTAGCTGCTGTTTCCGCGCCGACCCAATCGTATCCCAATGCAGATTGCGCAACGCGCCTTCGAAGGAATACAGATAGTAACAAACAGGCAACGTTTCCTCAGGAAAACGAAGCGTTAACCGCTGATGCGCCTCAACGGGACCAGTTTTCCGCAGATCCATCTCATTATGGATCCCGACTGCTTCCAGGCGGTCAGCAATTTTGACACCGACATTTATTAGGTCCGTCAATTTACGATTGCTCATTTTTCTCAGCCAAATAGTTTTCCAATCGTTGGAAACTTTTTTTGAAGTTTTTCCAGTCGTTGGAAGATTTGTACCGCTTTTTTCCAATCGTTGGAAAAAAATTCAGCGACTTTTCCAGTCATTGGAAACGCTGTAGAAAGACTGAGTCAAAAATCGCGTTGCTGTTTCATTGGTTGCGCGCGTATCGTTAACATGATGAATATTGCAATTATTGGTACGGGTGTGTCCGGCCTCGGAGCGGCGCATGTATTACAACGTCAGCATCAAGTGACGCTGTTTGAACAATCGTCTTGGGTTGGCGGCCATGCACACACGGTCGATGCGGATGGACAGCCGGTCGACACAGGATTCATTGTGTACAATGAATCCAACTATCCTCTCTTGTCCCGCCTATTTCGCGAGTTGGGCGTGGAAACGGCACCGACGGACATGTCGTTTGGGATGCATAATCCAACCAACGGAATGGCCTATTCAAGTCGCGGCCTAAGCGGTCTGTTCGCACGGCCGCAAAATGCGTTGCGTCCCCGTATCTACCGGATGATACGAGAGCTGGGGCGCTTCAATCGTTTGGCGCGTGCGGCCTTGGCCGAGAACCGACACGCAGACATTACGTTGGGCGAGTTTCTCGACGGGCACGGATTTTCAGACGTGCTGAAACTCGATTACATTGTACCGATGTCCGCCGCCATCTGGTCTGCCCCACCCGGCCGGATGCTCGGTTTTCCAGCGCTGACTTTTTTCCGGTTCTTTAACAATCACGGCTTACTAAGTTATGCGCCCGATATACCTTGGCGCACAGTGGTGGGTGGTAGCCGGAAATACGTGCAGGTGTTGATCAAACCTATCGCAGGGCGCGTTCATTGTAACTGTCCTGTGCGCGCCGTCAGGCGCCTGAAGGATACGGTCTGTCTTTCGTTTGCGGATCGTCCGGATCAAACCTTTGACCGGGTCGTGATCGCCACGCACGCCGATCAGGCCCTGAGGCTTCTGGCGAACCCGAGCGATGATGAACGGCGCTTGTTGCAGCGTTTCCCGTATCAGTCCAATCGCGTGGTACTCCATCGCGATCCGTCCGTCTTGCCGCCCTATCCGCGCGCTTGGGCATCGTGGACAGTGAACATGCCGCCGGCAGAGCAGCTCAACCAGCCGATTGCCATGACCTATGACATGAACCGCTTGCAGAATATCCCGTTGCCGGAGCGTTACCTGGTGACGCTGAATCCCGCCTCAAGCTGGCAGTCCAAGGCCACCGAGAAAATCTATTATCAAACCGACTACACTCATCCCGCCTACGATAATGAGAGCTTTCGCGTGCAACCCGAGCTCGCCGAATTAAATGCACAGGGCCCAGCCTATTTTTGCGGCGCTTACTTCGGTTACGGCTTTCATGAAGATGGGTTGCGGTCTGGTGTTGAAGTAGCACGCGCCCTCGGGGTTGAGTGGTGATATGAACTCGCGCATCTTTATTGGATCGCTCACCCATGTCCGCCGCCAAACGCAGGCGTTGGCTTTCGACTATGCGTTGCCCATGTTGTGGTTGGACTTGGACGAGCTGGATTCGTTGCCGCAGATGACACGCTGGTTCGGACACAACACACGTCGGCGTGCTTTCACGATTCATGATCGCGATCATCTCACGGCGGGGCATCGCTCCATCCGGGAAAAGCTCCAGTCTCTACTGAGTGAGCGCGGAATTGCGAGCAACGGCGAGCGCGTGATGCTTCTAACCACCGCGCGCTACTTCAATTATACCTTTAATCCCGTGTCCTTTTACTTCGGCATCGAACCAGACGGTGCATTGCGGTACTGCGTCGCGGAAGTGAACAATACCTTTGGCGAAAAGCACCTGTACGCACTGGGGGATGCGCACCGGCTGGCAGCGGAGAGCGGGTATCGGTACCGGCACGGCAAAGACTTTCACGTGTCGCCGTTTCTGGACCTGTCCGGCTACTATGATTTCGAGTTCACGGTGGAACCGGATCACTTAGACGTCTCAATCCGGTTAATAAAACAAGACAAAAGTGCCTTTGAAGCACGATTGAGTGGTCATTTTCGGCCACTTACGACGACATCCCTGCGTAGTTTGATAT
>SLCI01000159.1 GCA_007125875.1 Kiritimatiellia bacterium
CTTAGCCGAAAAAGCCTTTCACCCTGGTCGATTCCCCTTCCCTCTGCTGAATATTGATACGGGCCATAATTTTCCGGAATTGATTGATTTCCGGGACCGGCGCGCGGCCGAGTTGAAGGCGAACCTGATTGTGCGCACGGTGGAAGATGCCCTGCGTGACGGCATTGCCCAACAAGTGCCCGGCGAAACAAGCCGCAATCGACTGCAAATCCCTACATTGCTAGCGGCCTTGGAGGAATTCCGGTTTGATTGTGCCATCGGTGGCGCGCGCCGTGACGAGGAAAAGGCCAGAGCAAAAGAGCGGATTTTCTCTTTCCGCGACGCCTTCGGTCAGTGGGATCCCAAGAATCAACGGCCGGAACTATGGAACATTTATAATGGTCGCCTGCACCCGGGCGAGAATATGCGCGTGTTCCCACTCAGTAACTGGACGGAAATGGATGTCTGGCAATACATCGCACGCGAGCAGCTCGACCTACCCAGCATTTATTTCACCCATGAACGGGACGTGGTGCGCCGCGATAATCAATGGTTGCCTGTCAGCGACTTGCTGCCATTAAAGAAGAATGAGACGCCCGAGACGCTCCGTGTGCGCGTGCGAACGATTGGTGACATATCGTGTACCGGCTGTATCGAATCCGAAGCCAATACCGTGCAGGATATTATCGATGAGATATCGACCGCCCGCGTGACAGAACGCGGCAGTCGAGCCGATGACAAGCGCTCGGAAGCCGCCATGGAAGACCGTAAAAAGGAAGGATATTTCTAATGGCAGCCGCAACACAACAGACGGATAAAGCGAGAGTGGAGCTATTACGCTTTACAACGGCGGGCAGCGTGGACGATGGCAAGAGCACGCTAATCGGCCGGCTCCTGCATGACAGCAAATCCATTTTTGAAGACCAGATGGAGGCCTTACAGCGCTCGACCGATCTGACCGGCGGCGGTGAGGTGAATTTGGCTAATTTGACGGATGGTTTACGGGCAGAACGGGAACAGGGCATTACCATCGATGTGGCCTACCGCTATTTTGCCACACCGCGCCGTAAATTTATCGTGGCTGACACGCCGGGCCATGTCCAATACACCCGCAACATGGTGACGGGCGCATCGACAGCCAATTTGGCAATCATCCTGATTGATGCCCGCAAAGGCGTGATCGAGCAAACCCGTCGGCATGCTTATCTTTCAACCTTGCTGGGCATCCCGCATCTGCTGGTGTGCGTCAATAAGATGGACTTGGTTGAGTACAAGCAAGCGGTCTTCACGGCGATCGAACAGGATTTTGCTGATTTTGGTACGCGCTTGCAGACACAAGACATCACATTCATCCCAGTCAGCGCATTGAAGGGCGACAATATTGTGGAGCGCTCCTCCCATATGGATTGGTATCAAGGCCCCACCCTGCTGAATCATTTGGAAGAAGTCTACATCGCCAATGACCGCAATTTGGTCGAGGGACGATTACCTGTACAGTATGTAATTCGCCCCCAGACGCCTGAGCACCCTGATTTTCGCGGCTTTGCAGGTCAAATTGCCAGCGGTGTATTTCATGTCGGCGACGAGGTAGTGGCGCTACCGTCCGGGCTGACATCCAGAATCACCAGCTTGCATACCTATGATGAGGACTTGAAAACCGCTTACGCGCCCATGTCAGTGGCGATGACTCTCGCCGATGAAATTGACATCAGTCGCGGTGATATGATTGTGCAAAAGGAACATTTGCCGCACGTGGAATCACAGATCGATGCCATGCTGTGCTGGATGGACGAACAGGCCCTCAATCCAGCCCGGAAATATCTCCTCAAACACAATTCTCACACTGTGCGTTGTATGGTCCGCAAGCTACAGCATCGGGTCGACATCGAAACCCTTCAGTATGATACGGTAGCGACCACGCTCAACCTGAACGAGATTGGGCGCTGCATGCTAAAAACAACCGTTCCGCTGATCTTCGATGCCTATGCACGTAATCGACAGACGGGTTCCTTCATTCTGGTCGACGAGGTGACTCACCGCACCGTCGCCGCGGGCTTGATCCAAGAACCCGTCGTTGAGCCGCCCAGCCCTCAGGCGGAAGAATATGCGATTTAATCGATGAAGCGACATACGTCCTTTCCGCTCACCTTCGTCACGACAGGCCGACACCTCTTATTGGTAGGTGGCGGTGATCAGGGCACGAATCGACTCGAAACAGCGCTCCGCTTTGACTGGGAACGAATCACCTTTGTCGCCCCGGATCCGACCCATGAAACACGGGAACTGGCCAAATCTGATCAGCGCGTTTCGTTGCATGAGCGAGATGTAGAAGAGGCCGACGTGGAGGGTGTCGATTTGGTAATTGAGTCGACGATGGACATGGAACTAGGCGAACGCTTGGCTGCATGGTGCCGTCCGCGCCGAATTCCACTTAACGCCATGGACAAATTGGATTACTGCGATATATACTATCAGGCGTTAATTTTGCGCGGTCCATTGATGCTAACGATTTCGAGTAGCGGTGAGGCCCCCGCGCTGGCGGCTTTACTGCGCCGACTGCTCGAAGAGCGGATCGGCCCCGGTTGGTGTAATGCCGGCATGTTAATGGCAGAAGCACGGCGGGCTTTGCCACAAAATGCGACTCGCATGAAGTTGATGAAAGGTATTGCGCAGGATCAGGATTTTTTGAATTGTATCGCGGATAACAATATCGAGGGGATGCGAGAGCGAATAGCAGATGCGATTAGTCGGATGTCAGATTGATACGGAATGTCCTGAAGAGCGATTGGAAGCGATCCATCGCCTGAGGGAATCAGGAACAGCGGCGTTGATTTTGAATACATGTCAACGCTTGGAGATTTTCACGTGCGGGGCACACCCCCTGCCCGAGCTGGACATGTCGCCGCAGTGGGAAGACGCCGTAGCGTTCGAACGCTTAGTTCGGATTGCAGCGGGCTTGGAGAGCCGCATTTTGGGCGAGCTGGAAATTCTCGGACAAGTCAGAAGCGCATACAAAACGTTCCGCGAGCGTCATCAACAAGACCGCTGTCAGCTTGATCGATTATTTCAAGATGCGCTGGCCCTCGCGCGTAAAGCGCGACGGGAAAGCGGAATCGACAGCAATCTGACGTCGCTTTCCGCGCTTGCGTGTCGCGAATTACTGGAACGTGTGCCTGCCGGTGAACCCATTGCGGTTATCGGCTCCGGCTCGATCGCTTCTAGTGTGGCGCGTTACCTCGGCAAGCGATCGCGGTCACCGGTACGTGTGACCAGTCGGTGCCCTGATCGGGCTATGTCGCTGGCGATGGA
>SLCI01000237.1 GCA_007125875.1 Kiritimatiellia bacterium
CCGAGCCACAAAGTAGTGGGGACTTGCGAATATCCAGACGCGTGTGCAGGAGTTGGGCGGACGGATTGAGACGTTGAATGTGGAAGGTGTTACGCACCGAGTGTGGATTCCTCAGAACCTATATTCCCCTGAGGATGCCACGGTGACGGACCTCATGAAGGGGGGCTGGCATGAGTAAGCCGATCACCATTTGTTTAGTGGAAGATGATCAGCAGTTGCTGCGGTTGCTTGAGCGCTTGTTGGGCCGGGAAGGGGATCTGCATGTCGTGGGTGCCTTTGCTGATCCTAAGCAGGCCCTTGAGCGCGTAGATTGGAGCGCTGTACAGGTTCTATTGACCGATCTCGATATGCCAGGACTCTCTGGCGTTGAAGTCATTCGGGCAGCGCGCGAGGCGAACCCAGAGCTTTTGGCTATGGCCTATACTGTGTGTGAGAATCGGCAGACCGTATATGCGGCGATTCAAGCGGGCGCATTCGGGTATATTTTAAAAGACAGCCCAGTCGAAGAGATCCGAGACGCGATCCACAATCTGCTGGAAGGGGGTTCGCCCATGAGCCCGTCGATTGCGCGCACGGTCTTGCGCGATTTTCAGTCGGCACGAGGCGATCGTGCCATCGTTGAGGAGCTGACAGATCGCGAGGTCGAAGTGTTACGTCTTATTGCCACCGGTTTACTCTACAAAGAAGTCGCCGATAAGTTGGGCATAAGTACACATACGGTGCACACCTTTTTGAAACGAGTATACGCCAAGCTCCATGTCAATAACCGACGTGCAGCCGTCCGGGTTGCGCGAGAAGTCGGCTTGGTGGACTGATCATTCCAATGCGCTAACCGCAGCGTACCCAGATTATACCCAATTAAAATATTTGGTGGCCGAGACCCATTTTTTTGATTTGTTTATTGCATTTACTGGGGTTTTGCTTCAGGGTCGCCCCGAGTATTGATTCAGGTGCCACGCATGCATGGGCATAGGGGGACTGACCTTCTTCTCTTTAGGGAGTAAGTCGGGCGCGAGACACGTTGACGTTTAGAGTGAAGGTGAATGGTTAATTCAGTGTTGCGGAGGTCGGTATGATGTTGCTGCGTTTTGGCGCTCATGGAAGAAAGTCTGCTTGTCGAGCATTGTTGATATGTCTGTTGGCCGCCGGCACTCACCTTCTGTCACCCTCTCTATTAACAGCCCAGTCTCTTCATCAACAAACGATCGAGCTAAATCCCGGTTGGAATGCGATCTGGCTTGAGGTGGATCCGTTACAACTGACGCCCACGCGTGTATTTGAGGACCTTCCTGTTGATGTTGTAGCGACTTTTTCGGCCAGTTCGCGTAGTGCTCAGTTTGCTAACGATCCATCTGTCGATATGCTTTCGGCTTATGGTTGGGCTGTTTGGTATGCACCCTCGCGATCGGATGCATTCTTGACCACATTGAATGCTCTTCAGGGGGGGCGCGCTTATTTGGTGCATTCGGCCACCAACTTCACCTTCAATGTGATGGGAGAAATTCCCCCGCTAAAGATTGATTGGATTCCGAATGCCTATAACTTCGTCGGATTTTCCGTGGAAAGCCCCGGTGGGCCGACTTTTGAACAGTTTTTCCGCCATTCACAGGCGCACAATCACAACAAAATTTATCGATTGGTCGATGGCAAATGGCGACAAGTGGTCTCGCCGAGCCAGGAGGCGATGCGTGCGGGCGAAGCCTTCTGGATATTCAGTCAAGGGCGATCAAGCTATCAGGGCCCATTGGAGGTGCGCGCCGATTCATCATTTGGCGTGTTTTTGAGTGCTGAGAGTGATGCCAATATTGGGATCCGTAATCTTACCGATCACCCGGTCTCTTTCGTGGTGGATCACATCACTGAACATCATGACGCCATCCCGATGGCTGTGCAGATCAGCACGTTTGATCCGGATGTGCCTGGTTTTAGGCGCGTCACGGTGCCTTTTGGCGCGACTGAATGGAGTCAGGATTTTCCCACGCTGGAGGCTGGCGCCGGTATCCGGTTGCCCTTACGATTACATCTTCCTTTGGCACAGCCCGGAGAATCTTATTCGCTGTTGCGCGTGAGATCGGATCTGGGAACCCTCCATCATTTGCCAGTGACTGCGTCGCGACCTGATCTGGCTGCCATTTCAACAGAGTCGCCCTAGGGGATTTTTTATTATGCACTTATTGAGCCGTATTCGGAACGTTGCGCTGGCAACGCTCCTTTTGCTTTTGCTGGGATTCGGGCCCGAAGCATGGGGACAAGCAAGTCCTTATCGCGGGCTTTGGGTCGGCACAGTGATTCTGGACTCAGTCAATGAAGTCTCGATTCCGCTGGATCAAGATAATGTGCCGCGTGCCACCGATCCGCGTGTACCGACATCCAGCTTTGATCTCGCGCATCTCCGCGTCATTCTGCACGTCAACGGTGCGGGGCAGGTTAATTTATTGAAGGATGTCGCCATCCTCAATCGCCATGAATTGGATGAATCTGAAGCGGTGGCGCGTCTGTTTGCGGAGGAGACCGATGTGGCGCTCATCACAGATCCGCGGATGTACGCGACCTTTCCGCCACAGCCTGCCGTCCGGATTGCCAGTGCCGTTTTCGATTTCGGTGATGCGTCGGCGACCGATGCACTGGATGTGATGGTTGAAGAAGTTGCGCAAATTGCCGTCAATTATGCCTTTGATGACACGCTGACACTGGATACACAAGCCGATCGCCTAGCGGCACGCGAGGCGATTGTTGCGCAAGCTACGCCGGTCCTCGCCGATATCGTGAATAATGCCAATGTCGCTTCGTCATTCGCTGATTTCTTATCGACTTTTGACAGTACTGCGGTGGATCAAATTGTTGCAAATCCTTCCGGTTTAGTGGTTTCCAATCTGCTGGTTGAGGCCGAGGCGCTGCGTGATGCCTCCTTCTATGGCGATACGCGCGGAATCGAAATGGTGCACGCCGTCGTCGCTGCGGTGCAGTCGGCCGCGCCCGGTGATGCATCGACCGATGCCCACAACACGGCGGCTGCTTTCGCCGATGTCATGAATGAATATCAGCGGTTCATATCGGGTAAGGTGTTTGGCGACATGATTCTTGCGGCGGCGATTGAAGCGGTGGCCGTCGCTGATTTGTCGGAAGCCGCCATTCTGAGTGCGCTCAGAGCGACGGATGCTGCAGTGGATGCCCAAGTACGTGCCATCCAGATCAAAGTCCAGGCGTATAATGACACGCGCGGTGAGTCTGCAGTAGATGCGGTCTTGGCGGCGATGGCTTCGGCCGCGTTTGTGAATTCGGC
>SLCI01000031.1 GCA_007125875.1 Kiritimatiellia bacterium
GCAATCAGTCCGCGCAGACTCCATTGCCACGAGCGCAGTGGCAGAATATGAAAACTGGCCAAGGTCGCCGCAACGATCACGGCCACGGCAACGCCCCATTCCCGCCAGTTGCCTTCGGTAAAGGCCCACCACGCGACAATAAAAGAGGTGGCGCGCAGAATGGCCCCGAACAGGGTCATTTTCTGTCGTGGTGCCTCGTTGGTCTCTATGGTTTGGGGTTCGCTCATGATGCTCGTTCTCTTACATTGCTAGGGTCAGCATGATGATAACCAGTAATACCACTAAGAATGCGCCGCTGACTTCGAAGTGCCGAATCCGGGCATCCGCTTCGAGTACGCGATCTCGTTGTCCAGACGGTTTTGGAAGGATTCGGCGTACGAGGGAATCAGCCGAGATATCCTTTTGCTCAATCGGGTTGGCCACGAAACGGATCCAAGCAGCAATCAGTTGACGACTCACCCAGGCGACAGGAAGTAAAATATCACCAGCCGGCACGGGTTGTTTCGGTGCACGTAATAATTGGTAAGCGAGTCGGGCAACCACAAGACCGGCCAGTATGGGCAGACTACTCTTGAGCAAGTCGCTGGGTGTGAATGGAGCGGTAGAAACGGGGAGGTGTAGGTAGAGGATTGTAAACCAGACCATGCCAGATACAGCGAGTAAGGCTATGCTCCATGGAAGCATTAAGCCCTGCTGGTTATCCGGTGTGCGGTTTGGATCGATCATTTTTTGATACAGCAGGTAGATCAGTCGAGCAAGCAGCAGGGTCGTCGCGAAGGCGCTTAGAGTCAACAAGATGGTTAATGTTTCCGTCATTACGACATGTTGGCCTTCTGATAGATATTTAAGTGCTCTTTTCGCCAAGGCTCCGCCCGTCATCGGTGAGCCTGCGATTGACAAGGCGGCGAGCATCAATCCGCCCACAATGAAATACCGATGGAATCGAGGACTCGTTGGCTCGGAGAGTACGACTCCAATACCCATGAACAAAGCACCCTTTGCAAAAGCGTGATTCAAGGCGTAGATGCCAACGATCCATGTGGCGGTGGTCCAGTCAGCCGCATTGGATAACCCGATTCCGATCGCAATCGTCATGACCGCCATCTGGCTGACACTGGAATAGGCTAAATTCGTTTTTGGGTTTGATTGTGTGCATCCCAAGATGACTGCATAAAATGCGCCAAAGCAACCCAGTATCATCATTAGCGCTCCCCAAGCGGGATAGGCTGATTGACCGCCGGGAAGAAACAAAATCCATCCCATTAATCCTGCTTTAAGCATCGATCCGCTCAGTACCGCGTGTGCGGGAACCGGTGCCACAGGATGAGCGAGCGGCAGCCAAACGTGCATGGGCAGTATGCCGACTTTCACGCCAAAGCCAAAGATCACGAATCCGATAACCCAAGGATCGAGTACCGATCCCGGCACGGCGGCAACGGCCTCACGGATGAGCAGGCTCCCGCTGTTGACGCTCATCAGTAGCAGCGCTGAAAAGATCAGTACCTCACCCAGTATCGCCATGACGACGTAGACGCGGCCGGCATAGATCGCGGCCGGTGTTCGATAGTGCAAGACCAATCCGTACGCTGCAAAGGTCATCAAGGCAAAGAAGAGATAGAAGCTCGGAATGTCTGCAACAATCAGCACGCCAAGATTCCCTGTGTAACTTAAGAAATAGAAGCCACCAAAGGAATGACGCCGTTTGTCACCGACAAAATAAGGAACAGCATACCAGCCAGCTAGCATCCAGAGTAAACTCGTAAACAACAGAAACAGGCGCGCGACCTCCGTCAAGTGCAGGGTCATGCCCAGCATCAGGAACGGCGCACTCGTGGGGATGTCAATTGGACAGAGGACCACGGCAATGACGGCAGGCAATGTGGCGGTACGGAAGAATAGATTCAGGCGTCGGTCGCAGGCCGGCAGAATCCATTGAGCCAGGCCACCGAATAGCGGCCATGCAATACTAATCCAAAGCCAAAAAGGGCCCGTCATAGCACGCTCTCCGTGATTGCTTTCGCCAATGCCAGCGGATTCCACTGTGACCCGGCGAACAGCCCCGCCCACAGGCTCAGCGCAGCGGTTATGAGGGTCGGGTACAACATCCAGGGATTCGCCTCGCCACCGGCGCGCTCCGCCGGATCCATCCATTCGGCTGGGGGTTCCTTGAACCAGGCGTTGTAAAGGATGGGCAAGAAATACCCCGCATTTAGGGCGGTGCTCAGCAGTAAGACCGCAATCACCCAAGGCTGACCGCTTTCCAGCGCGCCAAAGCCCAAATGCCATTTGCTAATGAAGCCGGCGATCGGCGGTACACCAATCATACCGAAGGCGCCGACCGTGAAGGCGGCCATCGTCCACGGCATGCGTCGGCCGATTCCGTTCATGGCGGAGATCTTTTTGACATGCAGCGTTTCCGCGAACAGTCCGGCACAGAAGAACAGGGTGATCTTCATAATCCCCTGATATACCAAATGCACCATGCCGCCGGTCGTGGCGATCGGGCTGAGGATCGCAACGCCCAAAATGATGTAGGAAACCTGGCTTACAGTGGAATAAGCGAGACGCCGTTTCAGATCGTCTTGGGTAAGTGCCCGTAGTGAGCCATAGAGAATGGTGATGGACGCAAAGATTGCAAGGGGCGTAAGCACGCCCAAGGCAGCGGCCAAATCGAGGCCATACACGTGATAGACCACGCGGGCCACGCCAAACGCACCGGCCTTGACGACGGCGACCGCGTGGAGCAGGGCGCTAACCGGCGCCGGCGCGACCATCGCAATCGGTAACCAGCCATGCATGGGGAACAGGGCGCCTTTGACGCCCACGCCAAAGATCAAGAGCGGGAAGATCAGGAGCAATTGCGGATTCAGTTCGGCGGGCAGTGCCGCCAGCGTGCCGGGCTCAGCAAAGTCGATCGATCCCGCCAACGCGTACAACCAGATCATGCCGACAAAGAAAACTGCGCCGCCCCCCATGGTGTAAAACAGATAGGTGCGACCACCCTTTAGGGCCTCTTCCGTACCGCTATGCACGACCAGTGGATAGGTACTGAGCGTCAGGAACTCATAAAAGATGAAGAAAGTGATCAGATTTCCGGCCAGCGCCACGCCGACCGCTGCGGTGATACAGAAGCTGAAGAAGGCGAAGAAACGGGCTCGATTGACGCCATGATCCATGTAGCCGAAAGCGTAAACGGACGTGATCAACCACAATACGCTGGACAGCGACATGAATAGGAAGGACAAGGGGTCCGCGCGCAA
>SLCI01000141.1 GCA_007125875.1 Kiritimatiellia bacterium
AAGAGGGGATCACGCGGGCTTTGTCCTTCTATGAGCGTGCTGGTTAGCGGGCGTTTCAGGCAGGTTTACGCGTTTTTGTAGGCCGGACCTCTGTGGCCGGCGGCTGTGATTGAAGGTGCTACCGTGTCCTGCTTCGTGATCGGATAGGTGGGGCGAACCGTCCCGGTGAGCCGCAGAGTCCGAAATGAGAATTGTTGTTTTTTGCATAAGAGGCTTTACAAGCCGCGATCGCGCACCTATAGTCCGCCCCGTGTTGGTAAGAAGTAAGTAAGAAAACGTAAGTAATTAGAGGTCTGAAGAAGAACATGGATCAGGCAATCAAGACAGCTGTAAAAGATGAATATCAACTGCACGACAAGGACACAGGGTCCGTGGATGTGCAAGTTGCACTCCTGTCCAGCCGTATTAACGAGCTGACCGAGCATCTCAAGCAGCACAAGAAAGATCACAGCTCGCGCCGTGGACTGATCGCTATGGTCACCAAGCGCCGTCGTTTGCTGGATTACGTGAAGCGCCATGACATTGAGCGCTATCACAATCTTGTCAAACGTCTGGGCCTGCGCCGCTAAGATACCCTCCTGTCAGTAAGCAAAGATCCTGCGCGAAGCCGTCCCCATGGGTTTCGCCAATTCGCAGGATACGTGTCCAGTGATGACGTGGCGTTGTTGTTGGCTAAGCTCTACCCTAGGGCTATTCGTATACTGCGTGATCCCGCACGGCAGATAGTGTTATCGAATTTTCTATCGCGACCTCCGAAAAGCAGAAAGAAGAAGAAAAGAAGATGAAAGAAACAAATAAGGTTGAGTGCGAGGTTGGTGGCAAGCAGGTCGCGATCGAAGCCGGTTTATTGGCGCAACAAGCGAATGGCGCCGTAACGATTCAAATGGGCGATACGGTCCTGATTTGTACCGTTACCGCGGCGAAATCACCCCGTGAAGGTGTGGATTTCTTCCCGCTCCAAGTCGAGTACCGCGAAAAATTTTATGCCGCCGGCCGATTCCCAGGCGGTTTCTTCAAGCGTGAAGCGCGTCCTTCCGAAAAAGAAATTCTTACCATGCGGGCGACCGATCGTCCCCTGCGCCCCCTGTTCCCGGAAGGCTACCGCAACGAAGTGCAGATCATCAGCTCGCTGCTTAGCACCGACTGCATTGATGAGCCGGATATCCTCAGCATCAACGGCGCCAGCGCGGCTCTGACGATCTCGGATATCCCCTTTAATGGTCCCGTAGGCGCCGTGCGCGTTGGCCGGGTGGACGGCGAATTCATCATCAACCCGACGCACACACAAATCGAAGAGGGTGATCTTAACCTCACCTACGTCGCAAATCGTGAGCTACCGTTGATGATCGAAGGCGACGCCAAAGAAATTTCGGAAGCCGACATGTTGGCTGCCATGAAGCTCGCCCACGAAGCGTGCGTGAAGCTGGTGGACGCGCAAGTCGCATTGCGCGAACAGATGGGCCTACCGCCGAAGGCCTTCGAGGACGGTGCGGTCAGCGCAGATCTGATGCAAAAGGCCCGCGACATTGCCGGTGCCGACCTCAGCGCGGCCCTGCAGATCGCCGGCAAGCTGGAACGCCACGACAAAGTCAATGCCGTGCGCGAATCCCTCAAGGCTGGCTTGCTGGAGCAAGTACCAGAAATGACGGACGAAGAATTCTTCCAGTTGTTCGATGCGCTTGAAATCGAGACCGTGCGCAACAATGTGCTGGATCACAAGAAGCGTATTGACGGTCGGGGATCTGAAGAAGTCCGTGCCCTGGGCGCGCAAGTCGGCTTGCTGCCGCGCACGCACGGGTCGTCGCTCTTCAATCGTGGCGAGACCCAGTCACTGGCTACCGTGACGTTGGGTACGCTCAAGGATGCGCAATCGATGGACGCCTTGTCCGGTGGTCCGGACGAAAAGCGTTTCATGCTGCATTACAACTTCCCGCCCTACTGCGTAGGCGAACCGGGTCGTCTCGGAGCCACCAGCCGCCGCGAAATCGGGCACGGCAACTTGGCCGAACGTTCCTTGAAGCCGGTCATCCCAACAGATTATCCCTACACCATCCGTGTCGTATCAGAAATCATGGGATCCAACGGCAGCAGCTCGATGGCGAGCGTTTGCGCGGGTACCTTGGCGTTGATGGACGCCGGCGTGCCAATCACCAAGCCGGTGGCCGGTATCTCGGTCGGCTTGTTCTCGCGCGGTGATGACGCCGAGTTGGTTGTCGATATTTTGGGTGCTGAGGATCATTGCGGCGACATGGACTTCAAGGTCTGCGGTACGCGTGAAGGTATCACCGGCTTCCAAGTCGACTTGAAAATCCGTGGTTTGCGCTGGGAGCTGGTCGAAGGTGCCTTCGAGCTAGCCCGCAAGTCCCGTATCCAGATTCTCGATTACATGAATTCGATTATTCCGGAGTCCCGTGCGGAACTCTCGGAGCATGCGCCGCGCATCACGCAGTTGTCGATTCCGGTCGACAAGATCGGCGCCCTGATCGGGCCCGGCGGCAAGAACATCCGTCGCATCACCGATACGCTTGGCGTGCAGATCGACATTCAAGAAGATGGTTCGGTCCAGATCTTTAGTAATGATAAGGAAGCCATGGACGCCGCCGTTCGTGAAGTCGAGTCGCTGACCGCTGAAGCGGAAGAAGGCAAGATCTATCGTGGCCGTGTCACGGGTACGAAAGAATTTGGCGCGTTTGTCGAAATCCTGCCGGGCAAGGAAGGACTGGTTCACATCAGTGAGCTGGCCGACTTCCGCGTCAAAGCCACTGAGGATATTTGCAAGGTGGGCGATGAAATGTGGGTCAAGTGCCTCAGTGTTGAGGAGAACGGCCGCATTCGTCTTAGCCGCAAGGCCGCATTGGCCGAAAAGGGTGAAGAAGAAGCTCAGGACTGAGTCCGCCTTAGAACGAAGGTTTTGCGCAAACGCGTTGAAGCATTCCACTTCAACGCGTTTGTCGTTTCAGGTATAATACCAGTCTCCAACACTTTTCGGTCTATTCTCCGAGGACGTGACGGAGCACGTCCCTCCGGAATGCTTCTGTAGTAACTGGTTCTGCTTAGCGTGTACCGGAGGGGCAACCTTCCTCCTCCGCCAAGGCTACGGCGGACAGGCTGTGTTGCCCTGAGAATCTACCGAAAAGTTATAGTAACTGGTATAACACCCAATATGAAGGAACCGATCGCACAAAAGAAAGACCGTGCCGCCAAGATATTAAAGGCACTCAAAAAGGAGTACCCGGACGCGCACTGCGAGCTCGACTTTTCGACGCCGCTTGAGCTGGCGATCGGCTGTATCTTGTCGGCACAGTGCACCGATGTGCGCGTGAATCAGGTCACACCGGCACTGTTCGCCAAATATAAAACGCCCGCCGATTGGCTGGCTATTCCCGCTCCTGAATTGGAGCAAGCGATTCATTCCACCGGATTCTTTCGCAACAAAACCAAGAGCATTCATGGGCTGTGCCGAGGGCTAATTGAGCGTCACGATGGGGTTTTGCCGAACGATTTCGATGCCTTGGTCAAGCTGCCGGGGATCGGACGGAAGACCGCCAACGTATTGATGGTTTCCGCATTCAATCAGCCCGGTATCGTTGTGGATACCCACATGAAACGGTTAGCCAACCGAATGGCATTCACCGCCGAGCAGAATCCTGATAAGATCGAATTTGATCTGCAGAAGGTTCTGCCGCGTAACGCCTGGGGAACCTTTTCGCATGTGATGGTCTTTCACGGGCGACGCTGCTGCTACGCGCGCAAACCGGATTGTGGCCGTTGTCCGGTGCGGGACTGGTGTCCCGCTCGACAGGATACAGGTGCACAGACTTGACGCGACCCCATGTATGGCGTAATCACTGAGACGATGAAGAAACAATCCACTCTATGTTTGGCCCTTAGCTGCGTTGCGCTGACATTTGGGGCTTTGCTGCCTCAAGTCGCGTATGGCCAGGGCAGCCGTGATCAGTATTCCGTGGTTGAGGCGTCTCGCCTCAATCAGCATCCCCAGCGCTACTGGTCACGCGGAGTAGTGTTTGAAGACACCTTCACCGGTATTACGGGACGGACACGCAATATTGACGGCCGGCGCGTGATAGAAATCCAAACGCGCGCGCTGGATAATGTCTATGCCGATGCTCGCTTAGAGGATCGTATCCAGCGCATGCGACATGGCCAGTACGTCTTCTCTGGGACCGTGTTAAGCGAGTCGCGGCGGTTTCTGCGCTGGTCCCGCACAACCTATCGAGTGGTCGTGGACAGCATTGAGCGAGTCGACGAGGGACAACCGGATGACCTGCTCGACCTGTTTGCAGGTGATGAAGTGGGCGCTAATTTGGGGCCTATGCTTGAAATTTTAGCGGAAGCACAACGCAGGCTGATCGTTGAGGCACGGAACGAGGGTATTCCCGTCGAATCAATGTTTGACGCTCGAATGCCGCGCGGCGATCGCGCGATCGAAATTGCGCGTGCCTCCGTTCGTCGGATTGAGCGTGAGGCTGGATTGCCGGCAGCAGAAATCATCAGTCTCCTGATACGCGAAGTCATGGTCGCTCAGCAAGGTCTATTGGCGACGCACGCCACCGAGCCGATACCAGTTCCTGAGATTGAAATTCATGAGCCCGAAGCGGAGCCGATCGAGGAGCTTCAACAAGAGGAAGAACCAGTACACGATCATTCTGCCGTAGAAGAGGAGGTGCAGTCTGAAGTAGTTGAAGACTTGCCCTTGGTTTCAGAGGCTTGGGGAGATGAACCTGAAGTCGAGACCGCACCGATGCCGGAAAGTGACGAGCCTCAGATCGAGGAACCAGCCGCGACTACGATGCCAGACATATCAGAGGATGAGGTAGATTCATCGATTATTGAGCCGGACATAACATTCGGCTTGCAACCTAGCGAAGCCCCGCTACGGTTACGCGACACAGTACCGCTTCGCACGCGCGACTAGTCGCCGCATCGCATGTTGGAGTCAGCCAGCTTAGCTCAGTTGGTAGAGCAGCTGATTTGTAATCAGCAGGTCGTCGGTTCGAGTCCGACAGCTGGCTCCATAGCGTATGTATCTCTTTTTTGACACCGAAACAACCGGTTTGCCGCGCGTCTACAATGCGCCTGCTCATCACTTGAATAATTGGCCACGTATGATTCAACTGGCTTGGATGCTGGCTGATGAATCAGGTGACGAAATCAAGAGCGAAGAGTTCATTATCCGTCCGGACAACTTCAAAATACCCTGGCGCGCCGCTTGGGTGCACGGCATCACCACTCGTACTGCGCTTCGCAAGGGCGTTCCATTGGCGGTTGCGCTAGAAGCGTTCGTCGCAGACGTGGAACAAGCGGATGTCCTGATCGCTCACAATATGGCCTTCGATTCCAAAGTCGTGGGGGCCGAGTTGTTGCGAAGTGGACGTCGGGATATCGTCGCATTGACCCCTTGCCGCTGCACCATGCGATGGTCTGCACAATATGTTGGAATTGCCGGAGTGCGCGGTTTTAAATGGCCGAACTTGCAGGAGCTTCACAAGAAATTGTTTCGTCGCCGATTCCGTGGCGCTCATGATGCGCTTACCGATGTCCGCGCCTGTGCCCGGTGCTATTTCGAATTGAAGCGACTCGGTATCATGCCCTGATGGTTTTGCGCTAATCCGTGCAGATCATCTGGCGCAGGGCGTCTTCGGTGGCGAGCAGCGTGATGCGGCGGCGGGCGCGGGTGAGCGCGGTGTAGAGCAGGCGGCGCGTCAACAAGGCGTCGCCGCCCTGACGGGGCAGGACGATGGCGACATGATCATACTCGCTACCCTGGCTCTTATGGATCGTCATCGCCCAGCCGAGTGAATGATGGGGCAGCATGGTGGCGGGCCATTGCACTCGCCCGTCACTGCTACGGAAGAGGGCGGTCCCGTCGCGGTCCGGCCAGACCAAGCCGGTGTCCCCGTTATAAAGCTGCGAGACGGGATCGTTCGACTGAATCAACACGGACTGAATTTCCGGCGACTCACCTTCACCGCCGATCCAGCGCTGGATCCGCTGATTCCATTGCGTAGCTCCGTCCGGCCCATCATGTGTGGCGCACAGTATCCGATATTGATCGAACGCCGCCAACAGCGCGACATCTTCCCGGTTGCCGGCCGCCCAGTGATCGATCAACGACTGATAGCCGGCCAAAATCTCCTTCCGCGCTTGGGCCGGAATCCGATAGCCCTCATCCGGCAAGCGCACCCAACGCACAGCATCATCTTCCGCCGTGTCGATCAGTGACAGAAACGCTTCGGCGTCGCCGGCCGTCACCGCCTGCGCTAGCTGGCCGATCCGTGAATCCGTGCCGAAACGATAATTGTGGGTGAGTTGCACATGATCCGCGCGCGGCCAATGGGGCTGGGCCTGCTCGCGCGTGAGTCGGCACCGCGCCAACACCACCGCTGCGCGCTCGGCATCGGGCGCTTGCGTATCCAAAGCTATCTGCGTCAGCACAGAACCGGCTTCCACACTCTCCAATTGCGCGGCATCGCCGACCAGCCAGAGCGGGGTGCGAATTGAAAGCGCGCCAGCGAGATGCGTCATCAGCGCCAAGTCCACCATCGACACTTCATCCACAACCACCAACCGCGCGGGTAACGGATTGCCGGCATGATGCCGAAAGGGCTGCTGGCCAACGCGTCGCTGTAACCGCGCCCCCAAGGCACGATGGATCGTCATGAACTCCACTACGCAGGACGAGTGCGTCGGGTCTACCAGATCGAGCAGGTCACCCCATGCGGCGGCAGGTAGTTGCGGGCGGATCCGCTCCAGCGTTTTGATTAAGCCTTCTTTCAAGCGCTGCGTGGCTTTGCCGGTCGGCGCCAATAACAGAATAGGTGATTGCCCGGCGTCTTCTTCCTGACTGAGGAAGAGCAGCAACAACTTGACGATCGACGCAGTCTTGCCGGTGCCCGGGCCGCCGGTCAGGAGCCCGAACAAGCGATCCACCAACGCGGCCGCCGCGATACGTTGCCCATGCTCCGGCTCGGCGGGCACGCCGTTCGGGAATAAGGCGTCGATGGCGCCCTGTAGCTGCGTTTCATCGCGTGTCTGCCCGGTCTGCTGCTGACGTTGACGCACAATCCCGCGCAGTACGCGATCGTAGGCGTCGTAACGCTGCAACCAAAGCGTGCGGTCTGGACGCAACACCAGCGGGCGCGCCGCTTTTTCACCGGTACTCAGCCAAGCGGGCGATTGTTCCACGAGCGTGTCGGCTAGGTGAGTAAGGTCCATGCCTTCGATTGGCATATCAAGTGAGAGGCAAACGCGTCCCTGTTGCAACTGCGCGAACAGCAACGCGGACCAAAAGGCCAGTGCATCATCGCCGTCCGCGCAAAAACTCTGGGCAATCACTTCACCCATTGCACGCGCGGGCACCGGTAATTGCTCCATCAAATCACGTGAGGCGGGCTGACTCATGGTTCCTCCCTCCCGCACAGCAACTCTTCGAGGGCGCGGACCAACGCCTCGCTCGGTCGCGCGTTCCAAACGCCGTTGGCGGTGTCGGCCTGCAGCCCGCGCAGGAACAAATACGCCGCGCCCGCGAAGTCGCGCGTGTAATTCCAGTCGGACACTGTGCGGCTCAGCCAGCGATGCACCGCCACGGTGTACAGCAAGGCCTGCAATAGATAATGGGCCTGCGCCATCTCGGCATGCAGCAAGGCGGATGCATAGCCGCCCGGCAAGTGATTGGTCTTGTAGTCGACAATCAGCCAGCGTCCGTCCGGCGTGCGACTCAACAAATCGACAATGCCCTCGAAGTAGCCCGTGAGTGGTTCGAATCCCAATCGACGGATACGCTCAACATAGTCCGGCTCACCCCATGGTGTATCGTCGCCGTGTTGCGCCAACACGTCGGCTAGGGCATCGACCGTCAACTCAGGACGGTGAGGCAACAAGTACGTCCATTCCGCCGCGTGTGGTTGCGCCAACAGATCGCCCAAACAAAAATCAGCATCCAGTTGCGCACCCGCCGCATGACGCCACAAGTCCGAACTCGTGCCCGCGACATCCGGTGCCGTCGATAAACCGGGCTTCACCAGCGCGGGCAAGTCACGGCGCAGCGCGGTCACGAACGCGTGTTGACCACTCTTGACGTCCCCCGCGTTGAATGCCACTTCGAAAGCATGATGGACCCGGTCACCAAGCAGGCGGCCCGCCTGATATGATTCAAAGATGCCGTTATCGGCCAGCGTGTCTTCGCCCTCCTCATCCAGCTCAAGCTCGTCGCTGTCCATCTCGTCATCGTGCAGCGCGTACTCGGCCGCATGTTGACGGATCAAGGCGGAATAACTGGACTGGAGCGGCGCGATCGGCAACGTGCCGCGCTGCCACTCGACGGCGCGGAGTGCCGACGGATCATCGGACGCAGGCTCCGCTTGCGACGCATCCGGAGCGCCATCTGTCGCGCTAGGTTCCTCAATATCGCGCAAAGCATAGGTTGCGGCGGCATTACGTTGCATCGCCGTCTCGAACGCCTCCCGACAATCCGTGTCACTGCAATCCTTCGCGCTAACGGGGCGCGCGAAAAGCAAACGCGCAAATGCGCAGGTGGTCGAATTGACATAGTAGGTGGAAATGGGCGCTGCGCGTCCCCACCAAACATGCAGCTGATGTTCCGCCCGTGTCAGGGCCACGTACAATAGGCGCATATACTCGGCCCGTAGACTATGATTCTCATGTTCCAGCGCGTCGTCCCAGCCAGGATCGCCCGGCAGAAAGAACTGCAGGGTGCCGTTCGGTTGATGCTGAATGATATACCGTTTGGTCTTCTTCTGATCTGCGCGTTCCAGCCACATCGTCGGTAAAAGCACGATCGGATACTGCAATCCTTTCGCGGCATGCACGGTCGATAGCGTTACGGCCGCGCGATCCGTTTCCAATCGCAACGCGGCTTCCTCTTCCGTGCCCCGCTGTTGATCGCGCGCCTGCGCGATGGCGTGATCCAAGTAATCTTTTAGTGCTGCGGCACTGCGGGCATGCTCCTCCAACCAAACCTGTTGCAGCAACTCGCCCAATTGAATCAGGTTGGTGATGATTCGTTCGCCATCCGGCAACCCCGCCAGACGGGCCAACGCACACTCGTCTTCGCGGCTGACCGGCGGATCGCGCAAAAGTGAAAACAGCACCGCCATGATGCCTTCCCGTTCAATCCGTTGGGCGCAGGCACCGAATCGTTGGGTATACGGGATCAAATCGGCAGCATCCTGTGTGCGTGCCACCTCGTCGACCGCGAACCCAAACAAGGGTGTCGTCAACGCCGCTCGTACCGCGCTGGCACGCGGCGTTACGCAGGCATCCAGCAGCAGGCTCAAGTCGCGCGCCTCATCGGACAGATACACCGAGGCGTCGGTTTGATAGGCCGCGGGGATGCCTGCTTTCAACAGCAAATGGCGCAGCGATTCCAGCTCCGTATGATTGCGGGCCAGGATGGCGATATCGCCCGGTCGCACACGTCGCCACGCGCCATCGCGCTCGATTTCGTGCGGGGTCGCCAGCAACGCTTGAATTTGCTGCACGCAATCCGCCAAGACACGAGGGTGAATCGTCGATTTGGCGGGCGGCTCATCCGCAACGGACCAGGTATGCAGCGTCAACGCCGGCGGCACGACCGCCTCTCCATCGCTGATCGTGCGGATGCGGGTAGATTTGCTGGCTTGAACCGGCGTGAAGGGAATGGCTTCGCCGAAAGGTGACGCGTCTTCACTCTGCCCTTCGAACAGCGCGTTTACTGCCGCGATCAGCGGCGGATCAGAACGGAAATTGGTATCGAGCGTAAGTTCGAGCGCCCCTTCCTTGGCACGCAAATACGTGTCCAAATCAGCGCCGCGAAAACGATAGATACTCTGTTTCGGGTCACCGACCCACACCAAGCAATGCGGCGCTTGCGCCAAGAAGTTTGGATCGGCGAAGAGTTTGCGGAAGATCACAATTTGCTGCGCGTCGGTGTCCTGCGATTCATCCACCAGGATCACGTCGTAGTCCCGCCGCACGGCCTCTACAAAGTCTTCATCATCCAATTGACGAAAGACCGCTTGAATCAAATCCGCAAAGGTGAGCGTCGACGAATGAAGCCGCTCGCCGAGATAGGCCAATAACTGGTCAAAGTTCGGACTGGATAGAATCGTACTGCGCGACTCCACCAGTTCCCGCAACTGATCGATCAACAGTGGGCTGCGATATTGCTCAAAGAAGAGACGGGCGGAACCTGATTGTACCGACTCGGTCAGCTCTTCCATCGAAAGCCGCTTAAAGCCGTCTTTGTTCATTTCGCGCCGCAGCTTATCCCAATCTAGTTCGTTGGAAGCGCTCGGCTCACCCGGAGGGTTCGCCCTACCAGTCTGGGACGCGGCTTGAACCTCTTCAGGTAGGGCAGTAGTTTCGTCCCGTCCGCAGTAGGCATCGAATGCCTTAATGCTATTGGCAATCTTGGTCTTCGTGAGATCGTCTCCGGCGACGGATAATAGATCGTCCAGGATCGTCTCGCGTTCCTTGGCCCACACATCCTTCAGCGTAGAGCGTAATGCTTCGTAACGTTCGATGAATGCGGTTAGCCGGTGTTCATGCCGTGCTTCGACGGAGTCGGGTGTGGTTAAGCCGAGCTGCCGGAACTGTCGCGCCAAGTCCCGATATGATCTTGCTTCGTCCGCCGAGATGGCCTCCTGTTCACGCTGCGTCTGTTGCGCGATGAAGTCCTCCACCAAGCGCGCCACCAGCGGGTCCTCGTTCGCCACTTCCGCCTCGGGATCGACGCCCAGTTCGAGTGAGTACTTTCGCAAAAGCTGCTGACAGAAACTATGAATGGTGCAGATCGGGGCTAGATCAAAATCGGACAACGCTTGCTCCAGGCGCAGTCGTCGGGTGGCGGCATCATGCGCAGCCGTGACGTCGTGCACCAAGGCTGTGAGATTCGGGTCAATGCAGTCGGCGCCCGTCAGGATCGCGCGTGCGGCGCTGAGTTGTATGCGCAAGCGTTCGCGCAGTTCTGCGGCTGCATCGTTGGTGAACGTGCTGACCAGGATGCGTTCGATCGGTACGCCTTCCAACACTTTGCGCACAAACAGCAGGGCGATCGAGTAGGTCTTGCCCGTGCCGGCACTGGCGTCCAGCGCCAACATGCCTTGTAAGTCGGCCTGTAAGGCGGGATGACGCGCACTGCTCATGACGCCGCCCCCTTTACTTTCTTTGCACTCACGCGCTCGAGTTTGTCAGTGAACGCATACAGTGCATCCGTGATGCTACAAAACGGCGAATCACCAGCGGGTAAGTTGGCGGCGGCCAGTAGGGCGGCGTCGATTCCGTCCGGCCAAGGATCGGTCAACGGTTCGCGTTGCCGGAACGCCATGCGCACGGCGGGCTTGTCAATTTCGGGCGGGCTTCGATTGGGCTGTCCTTCGTAAAAGGTTTCATAGCAGGCAGCGAGTTGCTGCTTCTTGTTCCACTCCGCGCTGCTCTTCGGGAAAAAGGGCAGGGGAACGGTATGCCCGATCAGGGCCAGCGCGCACCATTGCCGTACCTGCTGTTGCGCCTCGTCCGGTGCGATCGCCGGAATGCGGTACGGTCCTTTGCGGCTATCGACCAGTGTCGTTTGGACCGGCGCATTCTGCTGGCAGGCGAGCAGGCATTGCTCGATGTAGGCGCGGAGTGAGCGGTGCTCTTTGAATTCACTGATTGAAACGCGCACGAGATGCGATGTCGGTGACCAATCCATCGCATGGACATGCACAACGCTACTATCCGGGTCGACGCTCGCGTTGGCCGCTCGCTGTAGAATATCGCAGGCCGTGTTGGCCAAGGTATCCCATGCTTCCTCGGTCGCCGGGCCGGGCGGCAACAGGCCGGCGCGCAGCAGCCGGTTCTTTAAACGGTCCAGATGCGCGGGCTCGGGGCCGAGTTCAATCAGCTCGCGCAGGATTTGATCCTGCACCTGCCACTTATTCAGTCCGGACAAACTCAACGCCTCGCGATCCGGCAGCAAATCGACTTCTTCCTCGATATCAATACCAACATGATAGAGGTAAGACTTGCAGGGCAGATCAAAGAAGCGCACCAACCGATCCGCCAACG
>SLCI01000133.1 GCA_007125875.1 Kiritimatiellia bacterium
AATCCGCGTCTTCAAGGTCTCCCCCGGTTGCAACTTGATGCTTAGGACATAGATCAAGCACACAGTCGCTGCAATTAATACGATGACTTCAATACCCATTGCTTACTGAGCATGACGGGGTCTTATAGAGACGACAAGGCTTTACGTCCTGTGCGATCGCGATGTCTTAAAGGGAAACGGTCTTGATGGGGCACTACATGCGGTAGGCGCTTTTGTCCCCGATATCGTAGTGGAGTGGCATTCGCCATTTTGCGATCACCATCCATAGATAAAGAATCGCGGCAAGAGCAAGCAGGATAGCCGAAACGAAATCAATCCCCACAAAGCGGAGGATAATAGCGCCGGCTAACAAAAAAGGCACCATCGGTAAGCCCCAGATCTTGAAGCAGAAGGACTCTTTAACAGCCAGCATGCCCATACCGGCATAGAAGAACCCAAGACCGACAAGCGAACCGATCTCCCGCACTGTGCCTTCGGCGGTCAGCACGAAGAGCAACACGGAGAAACCAACCCAGCTCATCATCGGCACGAGCCAACGAAAAGTGGGATCGTAAAGGTGCATATTTGCGCTTGCAGATGCGGCTGCCAAACCAACGATGGGCAAGTACCAGCGTCCCAACAGCGTTACACCAACGAGTTCCTCGATGGCATGCAAAGCAATGCTGATGGCAAAGATCGTCAACCCGACCCGATACCATGCAACCGTTAGGTTATCAATGCCCTCCATCTCAGGGGTATGTTCTGGATTTGCCATACGGTGAACATAACACGCAGGCCTGACTCGGCAAATCCAATCTGGCCAATATTTAATCGGCACCTCGATGAAGAAGAGCTCGTTGATCAGCGTTTCCCCTATTGATTATCCAGCCAATAACCTGATATTGGTTGCACGTGCATAGGCTATTGTATCGTCTACTTTATTAACCATATGACTGCTCACTGAAGGACAAATCATGACGAACGATTCAACTCAACCACCGCGCTCCTTTCCAGCCCGTCTACTGGCCAATAAACCGCGCAGCGATCTATCCGATGCGCAGAGCGAAATCCGCGAACTCGTGATCGAAGTGGACGAACCCAGTTTCAACTGTTCCGCCGGTCAAAGCATTGGCGTGTTGGCCCCCGTGCCGGCCGGCTCCGATGAACCTTTTTACCTGCGTTGGTATAGCATCGCAGATATTCCCGACCGGGACGATCAACGACGACAAAGTGTCACGATCTGCGTGCGCCGCATCGTCACAAAAGACCCAACTACGGGTGAAGAGGTGCGTGGACATTGTTCGAACTACCTTTGCGATCTGGAATCTGGCGCGGAATTGACGGTCTGTGGCCCCAAAGGCATCGCCTTCCCGATTCCTTCTGACCAAACCGCAAACCTGATCTTGATCGGTGCCGGCACGGGTATTGCACCCTTCCGTAGCTTTATCAAAACATTGCATCGCCAACATCCGAATTGGAGCGGCGTGGTACGACTATTTTACGGCACACAAACGGGCCTCGACGTGCTCTATGCCAATGACCCGAGCGATGATCTGAAACAATATTTTGATCAAGAAACTTTTGCTGCCTTCAAAGCCTTGAGTCCCGCGCCCAACTGGGCGGATCCGATTGCATGGGATTTAGCTTTTTCTGAACGCGGCAACGAGCTCTTAGAGCTGATGGATGATTCGAAAACCTATGTTTACGTCGCTGGCAGGCAGGAGACACGGGATCATCTAGATAGCCTATTCGGGAAATTGCTAGGCTCCGCGAATCTTTGGAGCTTGAAAAAACAAGAGTTGGTTGCGGCCGGGCGCTGGGCGGAATTGATCTATAAATAAATCTTGGCTTCGCCGCTAGCGAATCCATCCCCAACGATCACTGATCGGCCAGTACACTTTGAATGCTGGGCCCACAACGTTTTCACGTGCGATCGCGCCAAAATAGCGGCCATCTAAACTGTGCGTGGTGTTGTCACCAAACGCCAAGTATTCTTTGTCCCCCAAGGAAATGCTTGCACGTGGGTGACCTAACACGGGCAGCGGCATGTTGTGACCGGGTGGCGCAAATTTGTAGCCTTCGTAGCCTAAATGCCGATCATAGGCTTGGCGACGAAACACGTCGGGCTCAAGTATGCGTTGATCATTCGCCAATAGGTAGGGTGGCTGCAAGCGGATCGTTTCGCCGGGCATACCGACCAATCGCTTAATATAGAACGTGTCCGGCTTGACCTGTGGATGATCAATTCCCTGTGTATTGAAGACAAACACGTCCCCACGCTGTGGTCGGCTGAAATTATACCGTACTTTATTCACAAAAATATGATCGCCCGAACGCACGCGACCGGAGGCCAGCAACTGTCCTTTCGAAACAAACTCGCCCGCCTCAAAATGTTGCGCCATATTGTGGCGGAACGGCGGGACAACACCGTTGAGGCTGAAGATATAGGTCTCATCTTGAACCAATTGCTCAACCACTCCGGATCGGGCGGCCCGCACTTCAACATAGCGGTCGCCAAAAACGGCCAGCGAGACCAGATTTAGAGGGAAACGATCCATGGTCCCCCGCCCCACCTGCGGCTCCGCCACAATGCCGTACAATGTCGGCTGCATAGAGCCGGTAGGGATTTTGAAAGGCTGAATAAAGTAGGAACGGAAGGCCATCGCCACACCGATCGCCACCACAAAGATCTCAACATATTCGCGAATGCGCGGATGAGGTTTGGGCGGGAAAATCACTCGTGTCCGCTGTATCAACTCTTCCGCCGCGCGCTCTGCAGCTGCATAATCTTTTTGGCCCCAAGCTTCTTTGACGGCCTGTTCTGCCACAAGCACCGCATCGATGTCTTCCGGCGAGGCCACATCCTCACGCATATGCCGTGCATGACGGGCATCGTGCAGAATGTGTTTGATCTGCTTTTTAAGCTGGCGTCGCTGAAAATAGTTCATGACCGATCAGTTGGTAGACTTGAGAACACTGATGAACGCTTCTTGCGGAATGCTGACTTTGCCAATCTGCTTCATCCGCTTCTTACCCTCTTTTTGGCGTTCCAGCAGTTTGCGCTTGCGCGTGATGTCACCACCATAACATTTGGCTGTGACGTCTTTCCGCAAGGCGCGAATGGTTTCACGTGCAATAATTTGTTTTTGAATTGCTGCCTGGATAGGCACCGCAAACATTTGTGACGGGATCACTTCTTTGAGGGCCTTACACATTTGGCGACCACGTTCCACAGCTTTGTCACGGTGCACAATACAGGAGAACGCGTCTACAACCTCTCCATGCACCATGATATCCATCTTCACGAGGTGATCCTCAAAATAGCCGATGTGCTCGTAGTCCATCGAGGCATAACCGCGGCTGATACTCTTGAGGCGATCATGGAAATCGATCAGGATTTCATTCAGGGGGATGTTGCAGGTCAACATCACGCGCCGCGAGTCGAGCGTATCGGTCTTCTCGAGTTCGCCCCGTTTATCCATCACCAATTGCATAATGTCGCCGATGAATTCGTTTGGACAAATGATGAACGCGTTAACTTTTGGTTCTTCGATATGATCGATCGAGGTGATCTCCGGCAAATGGGCAGGATTATCAACTTCTACCATTTCCCCGTTGGTCAAATATACCTGATAGATGACGCCGGGGTACGTGGTGATGATGTCCATGTCGTATTCGCGACGTAATCGTTCTTGAATAATTTCCATATGAAGCAAACCCAGAAATCCGCAACGGAATCCCAGCCCAAGAGCGACCGAGCTCTCGGCTTGATAATGGAAAGAACTATCGTTGAGGATTAGTTTGTCGAGACTCGCTTTCAGCTTCTCGTAATCGGACGTATTAACCGGATAGATACCACTGAAAACCATCGGCTGAACTTGCTTAAATCCAGGCAACGGATCTTTGCTGGGGCGATCAGTACGGGTCACCGTGTCGCCGATTTTGATTTCAGCGGTGTCCTTAATATTCCCGATCAAGTACCCCACATCGCCTGCCTTCATGCTGTTAACGGCTAACGGTTTCGGGGTAAAGATGCCGGTCTCCTTGACTTCGTAATCTTTGCCTGTGCTCAGCAGGCGGATTTTATCACCTTTTGAAAGTGCGCCATCAATCACGCGCACATAAGTGATTACGCCACGAAACGCGTCATAGGTTGAATCAAACACCAGCGCCCGCAACGGGCCATCCACTTTGCCGCGCGGGGGCGGAATCTGCTTCACAATGGCTTCCATCACCGGCCCGATGCCCATACCGGTCTTGGCACTCACTTTGAGGCAATCGTCCATCGGGATCGATAGAACCTCTTCAATCTGGCGGATCACCTCGGGGACATCGGCGCTGGGCAGATCGATTTTGTTGAGCACCGGAATAATCGTTAACCCCTGTTCGAGGGCCAAATGCGTATTCGCGACCGTTTGTGCCTCGACGCCTTGGGCCGCATCCACCACCAACAAGGCCCCTTCACAAGCGGCCAGACTGCGCGATACTTCGTATGAAAAATCTACGTGGCCTGGCGTATCGATCAGGTTGAACTGAAAGAGCTGTCCGTCTTCCGCTTGATAGCGCATGGTGACGGGATGCGCCTTGATCGTAATCCCCCGCTCGCGCTCCAGATCCATTGAATCCAAGATCTGTTCTTTTCGTTCCCGCGCTTCAATCGTCTGGGTCACATCCAGCATGCGATCGGCCAGGGTGGATTTGCCGTGGTCGATATGCGCAATGATGCAGAAGTTTCGTACGTGCGACAAATCGCTCATGTCGCCCCGCTTCCGAACGCTTCTGTGCAACTGGTGCGCATGTCTGCGATGGCCGCGCCCATATCCTCCGCCTTAAAGAGCGAGGAACCTGCCAACATGATATTGGCGCCTGCAGCAGCACTGCGGGGCGCCGAAGCTGCATCGATACCGCCGTCGACTGAGATCGGCAAGTCGCCGGCAGCAGCGCGCAATTCCCCAATTTTGGGCAATACGGATTCGATAAACGCCTGCCCCCCGAACCCCGGGAACACCGTCATACAAAGGATTTCATCGATCCGCCCAGCGCTGATGAGTGGTAAAATCGTATCGGCTGGCGTATCCGGATTGACGGTGATTCCCGCTCGCGCACCTTTTTCACGTATTTTAGCGAGCGTCGCGCTGATATCGCCTTCGGATTCAATATGAATGAGCACCGTATCGGCACCAGATTCGATAAACGGTTCGGCGTAGCGATCCGGATGGGTAATCATTAAGTGCACGTGCAAATGCACGTCGACGCCTAATGCGCGTCTGAGGGCAGACACAACGGCCGGCCCCATGCTGAGGTTCGGCACGAAGTGGCCGTCCATGATGTCCACATGCAGTCCGTCGGCACCACCCTCCAGGGCGCGCCGGCAGTCGGCCTCTAAATTGGCCATATCAGCTGCTAAAATTGATGGATAAATTTCGATACTCATCGCCGATAACATTCTCGGGGAAAACAGGCGATACGCTAACGGAGCATTGCCCCAGCGTCAAGCGGTCACCTGAGCATTCCGATCAGCGTCATACAAATGACGCAACAACTGATCACATAGTTGCGCGATGGGCGTAGGTTGTGATTTACTGTCGCGCGTGAACGCTCAACCACCAGATCAGCAACCATCCGATGACGGGGCCCCTAAGCCGCCAAGCATTCTGGATGGCGTATTGGCTGATCTACAGCGCCCGGCTGCTCCAGCCGTACCGCCGGTGGTAAAGCCCTCCTTGCCGAAACCTATTCCGCCCGTTTCAAAAACAGGTATTGGGGCCTCTCAGGTGGAGCCCCCCTCGCCCAGGGATCACGATAGAGACGATACTCCACCGCTGGATGAGCTACCAGAGCAGGCTCAACAACCGCAAGAAGTTGCTCCGATAGCAGAAATCACGCCCGCTCCGCCCAAAACAGAAGACGGCCCACTTGCGGCCAGCGACCCTCTTAGAGGTGATCAAGAGCCTGACCAGGCCATCGATGAGGCAAAGCCAGCTGTGCCAGATGATGCGAGAGACGAATTCCCGGACAAGGACTTGGTCGCGCCAGGCGACGTATCAGAGCAGCCCTCCTCAACTCCAGAGCTGCAACAACCCATTGCAGATGATCATTCGGACACTGCGGAGTCGGAAGAGCCCCATATTCAGCCTGCCCTTGTTGCCCCGCCACATGGTCGACCGCCGCTGCCCGAGGTTCCCCCGCGCGATGACGCAAAATCGAATCGATCAACACAATGGGCATTAATCGGCACTGCATTGCTGATTTTCTTCAATATTGCCTTGATCGCATTTATCGCGTTTATACTTTTCGGACGCGATCAGACAACGCCTCCCCCAACAACGGAGCTACCTCCGGTTACCCGACCGGCACCAGCACGACCTGCTGAACCGGCGCCGCCACCCGCTATCGAGGAAAAACCTGACCTCGTTCCTGTTGTAGAAGAGCGTCCTGAGCAACCTGCTGCTCCCTCGCCGACAACCTTCACAATTCCGAAACTCGAGTTGATTCGGGGAATCAGTGGATTCGGGCAGTATGATCGCTTACCAGACGCCCCTTTGCGGCCGCGCCATCTGCCACACATACAAGCCTATGTGGAAATGACGAATCTAACCCCGGAACCTCGGGAAGATGGCCGATTCAATTATTATGTGTCCATGCGCGTCAAAATGTACCGAGCCGACATTGGTCCAAGTGAACCATTAATGGACACGACCATCTCCCATGTTTTTCGGGGATACAGTCCACGCCGAGATTTTCATCTAACGCATGCGCTGCAATCATCCCGCCCCATACGATCTGGAGAACATGTTGTGGCAGTGCGTGTGGTGGACCAAATCACCCGTTCGGTGGCACAGGAACAAACCTCTTTCGTGATTACGTCGGAACCCTGATTTTCACGTTTTTTCTTTACTATCGGGACCAGCAAACCTACAACAACATTGCTTAGATTTACCAAATTCGGGGATTTTCAAACCTCATCACAGGACATGCATCATGGCTGACGAAAAAAACAATTCTACTTGGTTCCTACAAACTGACGATGGTGATACGTATGGCCCCATAACCTTCGAGCAATTGAAGAGCTGGGCTGATAACTGCCGTATTGCCCCGGGCAATCAAATTTCTGAAGACAAAAAGACTTGGATTTCTGCCGAAGAATTACCGGGGCTCGGTATGCATTGGATGATTGAGCTCGCCAATGGGAAAACCTTCGGCCCCATCAACAAAACAGCCGTGCGCGACTTTTTCGAAAATGGTGCGGCGAAAGGCTCTGGAAAAGTCACGAATGAGAAGAGCGGCGAGAGCATGACCGTTGAGGAATTGTTGGCCTCACACGTCGATACCCAGAGTGTCGGAGGTCCACCGCCTCGCAGCAAACCCAAAATGCCGACGGCCTCGACACAAGAGTCGCAGGAAGCGGCGAAACCCGCCGCAGCAGAAGCGAAACCTGCTGCTCCCGTACCCTCCCCTGCTCCACAACCTACCGGTCCATCGCAAGCTGAACTGGATGAAGCGAAAAAGGCATTAGAGACAGCCAAAGCAAGCGCGTCGGAGCGGGAGCAGGCATTACAGCGAGAAATCGAAACGCTCAAAGCACGACCGGTGGAAGTCGACACAGGTGCTGCGGATGCCGCCGAGAGCCGTGCTCAGCGATTAGAGGAAGAGGTTGCGCGGTTGAAGGCCAACTTAGAGCAGGCCCAAGCTGCGGCGGCTGATCAAGCCCAACGTGATCAAGAAAAAATCACCGATTTGGAAGCACGCGTCCAGGATACGGCGGCCACCCGACGCATTCAGGAGCTGGGTGCCAAGATTGATGAACTCGAAGGTCAAGTCCAGATATCTGAGGGCGTTTTGGCCGAGCGCGAACAACAGCTTGAGCGCCAGCGAGAGCAATTACAGGAGAAACAGTCCGAGCTGCAACGCGTGACGCGCGAAATGCAGGGTCAAATTCAGCAACTCAATCAAGAGTTGGAAACAGCGATCGCCAACCAGAAGACCGAAGAGCTTGCTGAACAACGCGCGCTTTACGCTCAACTTGAGCAGACCTCGGCGGAAAGGCAACGCTTATTGGAAAGCGAACTGAATCATCTACAATCGCAGCAAGGCGATGCCGAGTTACGCGAGCGGGCACTGGAAGAAAAGATCGGTCATATCACACAACAATTGCAGAGCGCGCAGGATACACTCGCCGCCCGTGAAGACTCCCTTCGCCAGCAGCGCGAACGCGTCGCGCAGGTCGAGGAAGCAGCTCGTAACAGCGAACAAGTGCTGCAAGAGCGCTTACAGCGTGCTGAGGGAGAGTCCCAACGCTTGGCGGATAATATCCATCAGTTGCAATTGCAGATCGATGAACAGGCCCGCAACGCCACAGAATTGCAAGAGCAGGCAGAGCAAGCGAAAAGCGAGCTCGAAAGTGTGCAGGCGGAATATGACAGAGAACTGGCAGAAGCCAGAGAGAAAGAATCCGAGAGCAGTCAACGCCTCGCTCAGCTGGAAGAGGATTTGCGCGCAGCTTCCACTCGAGCCGACGAGCTCGAGATCGAGCTGGAACAGCGCGAAACCGCATGGGCACGGGAACGTCAGCCCCTGCTTGATGAGCAGGCATCGCTGCGTGAGAAAATACAGGATCTTGAACAGCAGCAAGCGGAAGCAGAAAGCCGTATTGCGGAGCTTAGTGCCAAGGAACAGCAGTGGATTGAAGCTTCCGCTGAGATGGAGAAAACCGAAGCGGACCGCCAAGCTATGGTCGCTCAGCTAGAGACCGACTTGCAACAGTACAAGGATCTGTTGGAGGAAGAATGGCAGCGCGCCAAACGTCGTGATGCCGATTTGGCTCAAACCCGCAAGAACTACGGTGAAGAGTTGGCTCGCCGACAAGGGGCTGATACCCGCAGCTTGGAACTGGAAAGTCAGGTCCGTGATTTGCAAGAGGCAACCGACGAATTGCAGGACCTCGTCCGCGAACGCGAAGAGACGGCGCGCGAGGCCCAGGCCGCAGCACAACAGGCCGAAAACGAGCTGGCACGACGCAGCGAAGAGCTCGCCGCCCAGCAACAGGCGTGGGAAAGCGAAGTCGAACAGGCCCGAGAGGCCCTCGCCTCGCACGAACAACAAGTTGCCGATGCTGAACGAGCGCATCAAGTGGCATTGGAAGACTTGCAGCAGCAGCTCGCCCAACTGCGGGATGAACGTCAGACGCTCGAATCGCAAATCGAACAGCTCTCGCTGGAATTGGATCAGCAACGTGAACAGCTCCGACAGGAACAGGAACAGCGTGTCAGCGAAATTGAAGAGCTTAACTACCGCGCCATCCAATCCGAACAGGAAAGCAAAGGTATTCAGCTGCGACTCGAACAGCAGAAGCAGTTCTATGAGAAGGAGCGCGAGCAACGTCGTCAGAGAGAGTCTGAGTTGCAAGCCCTCAAGCGTTCTTATCAGGAAGCGCAAAACACCTTGCGCCGCCAAGAGCGCACCATGGCCCATCAGCAGAAGCTTGCTGAGGATGAACTGGAGCGTATGCGTCATCGCGAAACCGTTATGAAGCGTCGCTTGGAGCAAGCGCAGGGTGGCAGCAGCTATCGTTCACCGGTCGCTGCGCCCAAACCAGTTGAGCCCGAAACGCCCGCCGCGGATACAGAGGGCGGTGAAGACGAAGAGTCACACAGCAATCAGGATTGATAATCTGTTCAAGTAACACGAAAAGGAAGAATCATGGAAAGTACGAAAGCAGAAACTGTAATCTCCGCTGATGTTGAAATCACCGGTACAATCAAAACCTCCGGCGCGATTCAATTTGACGGAAAACTAGAGGGCGACCTCCAGTGCGAAGGCTTGGCAACGATTGGAAAGACCGCCGTAGTCAAAGGCAATATTACGGTTGAAGCCGTGGCCCTGGAAGGCAGTGTCACGGGTAACATCGTAGCCAAAGATCGTATCCAGTTACTGTCTTCGGCCAAGGTGCAGGGCGATATCAAAGCGAAACGACTGACGGTGGAAGATGGCGTAACCTTTATCGGTCGCGCAGAAGTTGATCCCTCGGGTTCGTCAGCAACCGCGTCTGCGCCACCGCCCGCGAGCTCCGCTTCAACGGCAGGAAAGATTCCGCCGTTGCCCGGCGACCTTAAGAAATAAAGACCGTGCCGCTGGCTGAATAGAGTTCAGGCAACGCCGGTCATTTGACCGGCGTGTCTGTTTCGACAGCGTGCGGCAAAACGTTGGGATCTCTGCAGCTCCCTACCCAAAACAGGCTCATGGCTGATCGCGGTAAATCAGGTTTTGTTGACGGACTCGTCACCTTGCGCGCAACGCAATTGCGTCAGCGTGAAAGGAAGTATTCTTCTGTCGAGGCGGAAGAAACAGCTCCTCAGGCGGAGACCGTCAAAAAGCCGACGGATGCCAAGAAAGCTATGCAGATTGGCCGGACGGTCATGCCGACTCAAAATGAGATCGTGTGCTATGCCTGTAACTTCAAGTTCGTTATGCGCGGGCGGGCCGAAGTTACGCAATGCCCCAAATGCGGAGCGCGACTTAGCCTCAAGGATGAAAAGATCACTGGGGGCTTCCCGGACGAGTTAGTCACCGCCGGTAAAGTCACACTGACGCGTAGTGCCATTCTCGACGGTGGCCAAATCACTGCGAACAATATTACGCTAGAAGGGCTTGCGAAAAGTGGCTCGCTCAAGGCGTTTCAAACACTCGAGTTAGCCGAGGGCGCCGCCATTCCAGAGGATATGGTGGATGCTCGCCACCTGCGGATTGGCGTTGGAGCCTCCTTCGATTTTCATTCGCCGATGACGTTTGGCGATCTGGACATTCAAGGCGAACTCAAAGCGGATATTGTTGCTGAGGGCATGGTCACAATCCGCTCGACAGGTCACTACCTGGGTCGGCTTAAGGCGGCTCATTTGGTTGTCGAAGACGGTGCAGGCCTGAATGCCGATGTACGCATTATTGCACCGGGCCAAGAGATCGACCCCGATGATAACGATCGCCCCGCAGCGGAAATTGACGAGGCCACCGCGCCACCGAAGATCACGCTCCCGATCTGATACCAGTTTCCAATACTTTTCAGTCTATTCTCAGAGGACGCGACGGAGCGCGTCCCTCCGGAATGCCTCTGCAGGTCTTCGCTTTTCTTAGCACGAACTGGAGGGGCAACCTCCGTGTTGCCCAGAGAATCTAACGAAAAGATGTGGCAACTGGCCAGATTACGACTGCGGCTTCGAGAGCAACCCGAATTGTGCGATACCCAAGGCGATCCACCCCGCCATCACCACGATCGTGAAGATCAGAATCGGAACCGGACCGAACTGCGCGATCAAGGGCAGCGAGGCAGCAGTAAACAATCCCCCGCCAACCACCGGCTCGAACAGTAATTGCTTGTAACCGAAACTGTGCATCGCCCCGGTACGGTTCACAGGATCCGTCATGCGTATCAAAAGTAACCCGATCACCGTCATACCCATGCACTGCCCAAAATTGGCTAAGCCGTACGATACCCAATCCTTTTTGAATAAGCGCGGCGCCAACCAGATAAACATCGCGACATTCCACAGGATACCGGCGATGGCGAGCACAATGAATGGGCCGAACTGGGCTCCGATCGCGGCCAAGGAAATGGTCGCTAGCGCCGATACGATTAAAACGTCCAAGGCAGTGCCTGACACACGATTGACTAACTGGCGATCCACTCGTTTCCCTAGTCCTGAAAAATCGAGGACCAATTGCAAGAGTACACCGCCAATCATCGCCAACGGGAACAACGGGATATGCCGCATCAGCTCCAGTCCGCCCGACGCGCCCCATGTGAGTGCCTCCAATCCTATCAAGCCCTGATGAAGGATCCACCCGATGCCGATAGCGATACCGACCCCAATAATTTCATCATAGTAATCAGCTTCATCCGCACAAGCGAAGCAGACACTTGCTCGACACACTTCATCGTGTTCTTAACCGCCACTCTTGATCGGATACACATAAGCGACCCGCTTAACCGATCTCTGCTGCCCGAAAGAACTCGCTTTGACATTGATGCGGGATGTGGGGCTCCGCTACCTCGGTGTAGCTGGCGCGAACAGCAATATTAAACACCCGCTCGTAAAC
>SLCI01000177.1 GCA_007125875.1 Kiritimatiellia bacterium
CCCGATCCGGAATGTGACTTGGATTACACCTTCAACGAAGCGTGTGAGACGCCGGTGAACGTTGCCATAAGTAACTCCTTCGGTTTTGGTGGCCACAACACCAGCGTAGTCTTCGGTAAGATCTAACCCTGCACTGCGATGGCTGCCAGTATTGCCGAGATTATCGTTCTTTGCCTGATAGTCGATTGGTTGTTCCGGCGATTTCATTTGCCGGGCCTGGTCGGCATGCTGCTGGTCGGCGTGGTGCTGGGTCCTTATGCACTCGATTATCTTGATCCTGATCTGTTGTCGATCGGCGCCGACTTACGCCTGATCGCCCTGTTGGTCATTCTGCTGCGCGCCGGGTTTGCCTTGCAGCGTCGCACGCTGCATGAAGTCGGCAGGCGTGTGCTGCTGCTCGCCTTTATCCCGGCTATCTGTGAAGGAGCCGTCATCACCCTCGCGGCGTATCGCATTCTTGATTTCACGTGGCTAGAGGCGGCCCTGCTGGGGTCCGTGATTGCCGCCGTATCGCCCGCCGTGATTGTGCCATCAATGCTTCACTATAATAAGGTGCGCAAAGGAACGGAGAAGGCGATTCCGACCATGGTCATGGCGGCCTCGTCGGTGGACGACGTGTTCGTGATCGTGGTGTATACGGGGTTGCTCGGCCTCTACACAGGGCATACCACCGCCATGGTCTGGCAAGTGGTGAGTGTGCCCGTATCGCTGGTCCTTGGGATCGGCGCGGGTCTCGGCATCGGCTGGCTGCTATGCCACCACTTTGATCGCTTCAATCCCCGTGCCACGAAGCGTGTGCTGCTGATTATCGCCATTGCGATCATGCTCGTGCGCGTGGAGCACCTCCTGCAAGGGTGGATCCCGTTTGCCGGTTTGGTCTCCGCGATGGCAATTGGTTTTGTGATACTCGAAAAGCGGGAACACGCCGCGCACGAGATTTCGGCCAAGCTGGCCAAAATCTGGGTCTTCGCCGAAATCATTCTGTTCGCATTAGTCGGTGCGCAAGTGAGCTTGGCGGTGATGTGGCAATCGGGGTTAGCCGGGCTGGTTATTATTCTGTTCGGGCTCAGCGCACGCGCATTGGGCGCCGCCGCTTGTTTAGCGGCCAGCAACCTAAATGCTTCCGAGCGCGTTTTCGTGATCGTCTCCTTCATGCCGAAGGCAACCGTACAAGCCGCGATTGGGGCGGGGCCGTTACTTGCGATGCAGGTTGCCGGCCAGCCGACGGCCGCGGGCGAAATCATACTCGCCATCGCCGTCCTCAGTATCGTCCTCACCGCCCCGCTAGGTGCCTGGGCGATCTCATTCCTCGGTGAACGTGTACTCAAGCAGGAAGATCCCTATCCGCAACCTGCTCAGTCGTAAGCTGGAACACGAACGCGTGTCTGTGCGCCCCTATTCGTGTTTGTGTATCGAGTAATCTCTTTCTGATGTCCAATCGATCCTTGATCGCTTTTTCCCAGCGTCGCAACTTCAGCTTGATATTATGTGTATACACGAATATATTTGTGTTCACGTATGAAGTCGGGTCTGAAATATCGAGCGCGTCGGCACTATCTTGATCAAGCCTTGCAAGAGGGTTTGAAAGAGCTTGGGCATCGTGCAGGAAGAAGGGAACTATCAGATCAGCCTGATGCCGATAGCGGTTTTGCGATTCTTCCTGTTCGTGATCATCCTGAAAAGATTTTTGTCAGTCGCAGCGTTGAGGGCGTTTATCGTTCGGACCGTTTTCGGGATCTGATCGGGAACCGCGTATTGCACTTTCGCGCTTTGAGCGAGAAGGAGTCGGGCGATAGTCAATTGCTACTGGCCATATTCTTGGAGCGCTACTCGCCACGAGCCGTGGTTGACCTGTCGGAATACTCGGATCAATTTTTGGATGGCGGGTTGAACTGGTTGATAGTCTCGCCGGACGGAAGAGTTGTTATTCGGTTGTTCGGCAAGGACATGGAGTTTGAGATAGGAAAAGAATTGGTCTCTCGACCTGAAGCCAGAGTTGAGCCGTCGCGCTATTCGCTCTTCAGTGAACGGAATCAATGGCTCTTGAAGTGTCTGTTGCTGCCCGGCATTTCCTTGTCCTATTGGGGCGGCCCGGCAGACAAGCCTCGCTCGGTGGTTGACTTGGCGGAAAAATCGGGGATTCCCCAGCCAGCCGTATCTGTGTTCCTCCAGCAGGCAGAGGTAGCCGGATATGTGAAACGCAACGGTCGTTCGTTCCGTGTCATCCGTCATCGCGAACTTCTGGAGGAATGGAGTTTCGCTGCGAAATTCAATCCTCCCGAGAACATGAACGTACGACCGATATTCGGGCAGTCGTTTGAAGGGTGGTCACGCGAAAATCCGGCCCATCGAGAGCAACCTTCTTATGTGGCGGGATCGCATCTGGCGTGTCATGTGATGGGGCTGGGTCGCTCGAACAATCCGGAGAAAATCCTCTATGTCCAAGACCCTTTCGATGAGGTCATGGGCCGCTTGGATCTCGTTTCCGATTCATCGGAGTCGCCATGGGCTAAGCTGATTCGTCCCAAATACCCGGAGCTTATTTTTCGGGGAGCTGTTTGGCGGGAGAACATCTGGATCGTGGATATTCTGCAGGCGTATCTCGATGTGCGCCTATCCCCTGCACGCGGTATGGAGCAGGCAGAAGCCATATACATGAGCAAATTGCGAAAACAGCTTGAGGGGCGCTGACCATGTTAATCGGGCCGGAATTTGATCCATTCTTTATCCGCGCCATTGGCGCCATGCGGGATTATGTCGATGATTTTGTCTGTATTGGGGGATGCGCCAACGCGTTATACCGGCATCACCCATTGGCCGCGCCTGCATCTCTGGCTTATGTCGGCACGTACGACATTGATCTTGCCGTTGCCGACAAAGTGCCCGTTCGCAATCGCAAGCCCATTGCCGAAATTATGGCCACCGCAGGCTTGGAAGAAAACTTTTACGGGACCTCGGAAAAGCCCGTGATCAAGTACGCTCCCGTGGATGAAAGCATTGCCGCCGATCTGGAGTTTCTCTGTTCATTAAGCGGACTTGCCGGGGCGCGGGGCAAAAAAGGTGTCCCAGCAGCCCATGAAGTCCAGAAGAAGGTAATGGCGCAACCGTTGCGGTACCTTGAATTACTCCTCACTCGTCCTTGGGCCGCGGATGTCGGGAACATGCCCGGATTTGGGGCCTTGAAGAGTATCCATCTAAAGATTCCCAATCCAGCATCGTATATTATTCAAAAGATATTGATTCAGGACGAGGGACGAAAACGAGAATCGGTGGCGAAGGATTTCTATTACATCTTTGAAGCCAGTGTCTTGTTCAGGAACGCTCTTGATGAGGTTAGGTGTGACTATCAGGAACTCTGCCGCGCATTTCCGACAAAGTGGATATCGCGATTTGAGCGCAACATATCCACTTCATTCCGCGATTCAGATGCCGAAGGGCCGGTCATGGCCGCACAGGTTCACCGCGGTATTCAATTAGACCGATCCGGCAACATGCCCGTGGATGAGACTATTATAGCGGCTTCTGTTCAGAGGATGATACAAAAGTTGTGCAGAACCACATAGTGCCTTTTGTGCATGGATAATCATGTCGGATGCGCACTTTTTTCGTCAGCGCCATCTCAACGCACAGTCTGTACGTCGCTCCGCAACCTACCCATTCGTAAACTGGACCAACTGATCCAGTTTCTGCCGTGCGGCTCCGCTATCGATCGCTTGTGCCGCTTGCTGAATCCCGTCGGCCCAGTCTGCCGCCAATCCACTGGCTACAATGGCGGCGGCGGCATTGAGCACTACAATGTCCCGCTTCGGGCCTTTTTCGCCATCCAGTATCGCTTGTAATAGCTTGGCGTTGTCTTCCGGACTGCCGCCCCGCAAATCGGTGGCCTTGGCGACTTCGAGCCCGAGTTCGTTGGGCCAGAGTTGATAGTTCCGAATCTCACCTTGATTGACCTCGCCGACATAGGTTGCTGTCGTGGTGGTGATTTCATCGAGTCCATCATCGCCGTGCACCACAAACATCCGTTCTGCGCCCAAGCCGGCTAATGCCTCGGCCATCACGGGTACGAGATCGCGATGATACACGCCCAACACGCCGTGCCGCGCACTGGCAGGGTTGGAGAGGGGACCGAGAATGTTGAAGATGGTGCGAATCCCGATTTCTTGGCGTGGGCCGATCGCGTGCTTCATCGCCGGATGCAGCGCGGGCGCAAAGAGGAAAGCGATACCCACTTCTTTCAAACAAGACGCCATCCGCGCCGCGTCGAGCGCAATATTGACGCCCAATGACGCCAACACATCGGCGCTGCCGCAACGGCTGGACACACTCTTGTTGCCGTGCTTAGCGACGATTACGCCCGCACCCGCCGCGACCAGTGCGGCTCCGGTAGAAATATTGAACGTGTGTGCCCCATCGCCGCCGGTTCCACAGGTGTCCACCACCACGCCCTCGGGCGCTTCCACTGGGGTGAAATGTTCGCGCATCGCGCGGGTCGCCCCGGCAATGATATCCGCCGTCTCGCCGTGCATGCGCAACGCGGTGATGAACGCGGCGATCTGTGCCGGCGTGGCATTGCCGCTCATAATTTCCCGTAAAGCCTCGTAGGCCTCGTCTTGCGTCAGCGATTGCCCATCAACCAGTTTTGCAATGGTTTCCTTAATCATTCCATCCTCCTATAAAGCTCATCAACTCAGTCCAATGCTTCGTCCAAGCCGTACTTACGCACTTCATCCATGGCGTACAAATCCGTCATACCGGCCACGTAGTCGCAGGCGGAACGCATGATGCCGTCTCGCTCGACCTGTTGGCGGGCCCGGCGGCCCATGGTGTCTGGATTCGCCACGTAATGCTGAAACAGGCGACGCATCAAGCGCACCGCGTGCTGGTTCGAATCATCCACGTCGGGATGCCAATAGAGTTCCTTGAACAGAAAGTCGCGATAGGGTTTCAGCAACTCTTTCATGCCGTCACTAAACGTTACAACCCGATCCGGCGCATTCATGATGTCCTCGGGCGATTGCGGATCGAACGCTTTCAGGCGCTCAGTCGTGGTCAATAGGACATCCTCTACCTGTAGGTCGAGCAGGAACCGGATCGTGAAGGCGGCTCGATCCGCTGCAGGCAGGGCATCGCCATAATGGGCCCGACAGCGCTCGTCTGCCAGCTGCCACAGATCCAGCGCACTTAACATCTCGTGCGTCAGCAGGCCCGCCTCCAATCCGTCTTCTGCGTCATGCGCCTGATAGGCAATGTCATCCGCGACATCGGCGATCTGGGCCTCCATATATTGATAGGGCCCAATCGGGGCGCCATCCAAATCTGCGCCGGGATCCGCCGCGATATGTTTCCGCAAGCCGGCCCGCGTCTCCCAGGTTAGATTCAAGCCCGGAAAGCTCGGATAACGACGCTCCAGGAGCTCGACCCAGCGCAGGCTCTGCAGGTTATGATCAAATCCGCCATGGTCCGCCATCAGCTTGTTCAGCTCGCGCTCGCCGCAATGACCAAACGGGCTGTGTCCAATGTCGTGCGCCAACGCAATCGTCTCGGTGAGATCCTCGTTGGCTCGCAAGGCCCGCGCCAGTGTGCGCCCAATCGCGGTCATCTCCATCGTGTGCGTTAACCGAGTCCGGTAATGGTCCGCCGTGACATGCACGAACACTTGGGTCTTGTACTCCAACCGCCGAAACGAGCGACAATGCAGTACGCGGTCGCGATCGCGCTGGAACTCGGCCCGGTAGGCGTGGGCGGGTTCGGGATAGCAACGGCCGCGCGTGGCCGAACTGCGCGCAGCGTAAGGCGCCAACTCATTTTCCTCGCGCGCCATCGTTTCTGTTCTGGTATGAAGCATGATCAGTAGAGTAAGCTTGATCACTCAACACTGCAATTTTTTATAAAGGATCACGCACAGGTCATGGACGAAAAAACGATCAGTATGAAGCGGGTCTACGAAGGCCGCATTGTCTCGCTGGAGCTGCACGAAGTCGAGATGCGCGATGGCACTCGCACCAACCGCGAAATCGTACGTCATGGGCCGGCCGTCGCCGTTGTGGCGCAACTGCCGAAACCCGATGACCGCTTTGTTTTCGTGCGCCAGTTTCGTAAACCCCTCGACCGCCCGATGCTGGAGGTCGTGGCAGGCAACGTAGAAGAGAATGAGGATCTCGAGGATGCCGCCTGCCGTGAGGTGCTGGAAGAAACGGGCTACGAAGTGACGAAGATTGAGCGTCTCGGCGCCCTGTATCCCTCACCCGGCTATGTCGACGAGCGCATTGAAGTCTATTACGCCCGACTCTGGCACGAGCCCCGCTCGCGTAACCTTGATCACGACGAAGATATCGAAGTGCATTTCCATTCGCGTGACGTCGTCCGCAAGTTAATTCACACCGGCCAAATTCAAGACGGCAAAACGATGGCGGCCTGGTTGCTATACGAGCAACAACGTGCGGCGCAGAAGGAACGCGACGCATGAAGGCGCTATTGCAAAAAATAGTGGCCTTGATTCGTCGCTTCGTCGCGTTTGTGCGCCACGAGTTATGGGAAGTGGACCCGAACGATTTACCCCAACCACGCCGCACGTTGGTCCGTTACTTGCGGATGGCGCATTTGGTATTTCGCGGTATTAAACAGGATAAAATTCCCCTGCACGCCTCCGCCCTGACGTTAGGCACGCTGATCTCCATTGTGCCGATCATCGCGATTATGTTCTCCATGTATCGCGGCTTGGGTGCAGGTCAGGAGGATGTCACCGAGATGCTGGGCGACTGGATGGAAGATATGCCGGCTGAGTTTCAGGAATTCATCCTGCAAATGATCGAGCAGTACACCCAGGTCAATGTGGCGGCGCTGGGCGGTATCTTCCTGGTGGTCGTGCTCTTCATTGTCATCAAAATGCTGGCCAGCATCGAGGAGTCGTTCAACGAGGTCTGGTATATTCCGCAGTCTCGTAATCTGCTCCGTAAAATCAGTAACTACATAAGTATCTTGGTGATCGTGCCCATCCTGGTCGTAGCCGCCAGTGCCGCGACCACATTGGTCGATACGTTTTTCAGCGAACAGTTGGAAGCCGCCGCTTGGATTTGGCGCAGTCTGATTCGATTGGGCCCCTTGGTGGCGGTGTGGCTGGCCTTCAGCTTCCTCTATATCTTCGTGCCCAATACCCAGGTAAAGTTGGGGCCCGGTTTAATCAGCGGTTTGATTGGCGCGTTGATGTGGTTGATCTGGCAAAGGATCTACATCGACTTGCAAGTGGGCGTGTCGAAGTACAACGCCATCTACGGCACCTTTGCCTCCGTGCCGATTTTTCTCGGCTGGCTCTATATCAGTTGGATCATCATCCTGCTCGGCGCTGAAGTGGCCTTTTCCATTCAGAACGCCGAAACCTATAAACTCGAACGCACCGCTTCCACCGCCAGCACCAAGTCGCGCCTGTTGATCGCGGTGGGCATCATGCAGCAAACCGCTTCCGCCTTGCACGGTAGCCGCAGCGTGTTCCGTGCCAGTGAGTTTGCCCTGCAAACACACGTGTCGACCCGGCTGGTGAACGAGATTGTGCGCCTGTTTGAACGAGCGGGTTTGCTGGGCGAACTCGCGGATCAGCCCGGCTCGTATGTCTTGCTGAAAGCGCCGGAACGACTGACGGTCAAAGAAGTGCTCGATACGGTGCTGCAAGACGGGACAGATCCGGAAGCGCTGGGCCTCGATCATCTGGAGATCACGGTGCAGCAAGTGATCGCCGATGTGAATACAGGTATAGCCAATAGTTTGGATGATATGACCGTGCGCGATTTGGTCGGGACTTCGTAATGGCGGACGCGATGATCGATTTCGAGCGCGCCCTCAATCAGGAGCAGTTGCAAGCGGTTCAGGCACCGGACGGCCCCGTATTGGTGATTGCCGCAGCCGGTACCGGCAAAACGCGCACGCTCATCTATCGCGTCGCGTGGCTGGCCCAGCAACGTCAGGTCGATCCCCAAAATATCCTGCTGCTCACCTTCACCAATCGCGCCGCCAACGAAATGTTGGAGCGCGCCCGCGATTTGGTCGGCGATTCGGTTAGCGGCATGTGGGGCGGCACATTCCATCACATGGCCAACCGCATCCTGCGGCGACACGCCTCCATGATCGGGTACGGCACCGACTACACCATCCTCGACCAGGATGACGCCCGCAGCCTAACCAAGACCTGCGTGCAGGAGTTGAAGCTCACCGGTAAGCATTTTCCTAAACCCGATGTGTTGCTCAGCATCTTTAGTCTCGCGGCCAACACGCAGCGCAATCCCGAAGCCCTCGCCGCCAACCGCTTCGCACATACCGACGTGGATGTTGGTGATGTGATCTCCGTCTACAACGCGTACCAGCAACGTAAACGCGATCTCAATGCGATGGATTTTGATGACTTGCTCGTCAACGGACTGCGCCTATTCGTCGAACACGAAGACTTGCGCGAACACTATCGCGAGCGCTTCGTGCACACGCTGGTGGACGAGTATCAAGACACCAACACCATCCAAGCCGCATGGATAGATCTCGTGGCGGGACCTAAAGGAAATCTGTTGGTGGTCGGCGACGACTTCCAGTCCATCTACTCGTGGCGCGGCGCCGATTTTCGCAACATCATTTCATTTCCCGACCGCTATCCCGGCACGCACATCTATAAATTGGTCACCAATTATCGCAGCGTCCCGGAAATTCTCGGCATGGCCAACGCCTGTATCGCCGGCAACAAGGATCAATTCCAGAAAACGCTCAAGGCCGTGCGCGAACCCTATCAACGTCCGGTGCTAGCCCAAATGCGCGATGGCCGCGAACAAGCCCAATATATTATTGAGCAAGTCGGGCAGCTACATCGGCAAGGCTACGCCATGCGCGATATCGTCGTGCTCTATCGCTCCCATTTTCACGCCCTCGAAATGCAGCTCGAGTTGTCCCGCTCCAGCATTCCCTATGTGATCACATCCGGCGTGCGCTTTTTCGAGCAGGCCCACATCAAAGACGTCACCGCGCTGCTGCGCGTGTTGCAAAATCCGTCGGACGAGCTAGCGTTCCAGCGCTTGCTCGGCATGTGGCCGCGACTCGGCGCCAAGACCACGCTCAAGATTTGGAACTTCCTGGGCCGGCGCTGCGATCTTCGTAAAGAAGCGACGCGCCAGCGCGTGGCCGAAAAAATTCCCGCCGCCGCCCGCGAGGCGTGGAACGCGGTCGACTTGATCGCATCCGATGTCGAGAAGGACGGCCTGATGGAAGACCCCAGCGAGGTCGTGCACCGTTTCTGTAAAGGTTTCTATGAGCAGTACGCCAACGAAACCTTTGATAATGCAGATCGGCGCATGGAAGACATCAATGAGCTGATAGACTACACCAGTCGTTTCCCGTCTATTGAAGCCTTTCTGAACGAAGTGGCGCTACTCACCAACTTGGACGCGGATGCGAATCCCGGCGATGAGTCCGATCAGGCGCTTCGCCTCAGCACCGTGCATCAGGCGAAAGGACTGGAATGGCGCGTGGTGTTTGTCATCTGGATGGCGCAAGGGATGTTCCCGTCCGCGCGCTCGCTGGAGGAGCTCGACGGCGACGCCGAAGAGCGGCGGCTCTTTTACGTGGCGGTCACGCGGGCCAAGGACGAGTTATACCTTTGCTTGCCCAGTGTGCGACGGCAGCGGGATGGTGGTGTACAATTTCTCAAGCCCTCGTGCTTTATCGAAGAGTTGTCACCCGACCTGATGAGCAAAGTAAAACGAACCTCGTGGTATTAACGTGAATGCGCGCATCGCTATTTTGCTGGGCAGCGTGCTGCTGATCGCAGCCGCGTCGCTTTGGTCCACCTCCGGCTTCCTGCGCAAGAACGATCAAGCCACCATCCTTGCCGGCGCGGTCGACTGGTCACGTGGCGATCGCCAAGCCTGGTCACGCTACTATCAGTTCGACAAGACCTACGTCTTGTACGCCTACACGGCCGCCGTACTGAAAATCAATCGGGCCCTTGATCAGCCGGTGGACACCGTGCGACTCGCCAATCGCTCCGTGGCGCTCGCGTTCTGGTTGGCGCTGTTTGTATTCGTCTGGCGGTATCGACAACAACTGGATCCGCTCATTTTGATCGCCGTACTGCTGTCGCCCGCGGTTTTGCTGAACACACAATACGTCAACAGCAGCACGCTTTCGTCGGCGCTGTTGCTGCTCAGTCTTGCAACCGTACGTTCGCGTTGGGGGATCGTCTTTTTCTTTCTCGCGGTGGGTGCCCGCGCTGATGCGTTGCTCTTGTTGCCGTTATACGGCTGGTTACTGCTGACTTTCCCCGTTTCCAATGATTGGAAAAATCGCCCAAAAAGTTTCCAACGATTGGAAAAAATCGCCGAAAAGTTTCCAACGATTGGAAAAACCCGAAAAATTTCTTCCAACGATTGGAAAATCGTCTTTGCGCTGGCAGCAACGGGCTTGGCGGCCTTCGCCGTCGGTCGGCTCTGGGCGGGCGGTGGTGGCACCGATCTCGATCCCTTCTTCAACCTGCGCGTGGCGCTCGGTTACATCGTATTCGGTTTTGGCGGCGCGACATTGGTGTTCTTGTGGCTACTGGGACGCTGGTCGATCCGCGAGGTGGAGCTGGTCGGTTGGTGGCGGGTGTTGGGTGCGCTGGCCTTTGCGTTGCCGGTCCTCTTCTTCCTGCCGCAACTCCATGCGCCCCGCTATTTTTGGCGGGCGGGCGAAGCGATTCTGATGGTGGCCGTACTCGCGCCCACGCTCGCTGCGCTGCGTCCGCAGGCTCTGCGCGCGGTGGTGGCGCTGGCGGTGCTGCTGCCGGTGCTGGTTGGTATACAGATGCCGGTACTCGGGCAAACGCGATTGACGTTGCGTGCCCCGACCTTGTTTCCGAGCGGGGACGGACATTATCCGATGGGCGCGTACGCGAGTTTTCTGGCGCAGTTCCGGGCGGCGGAGCAGGAGCCGATCGATCATAACCAGCGCGTCTGGTGGGCCGCGCGCGCTACCCCATTTGAGGCCGATGCGACGGGCCGCTACGCGATTGTGACGACGCCTATGTATGGTTACCTGATGCTGTCCGGCTCGCTGCAAGGGTTGACCGGCGAGGCGCGCTCCTTTCAGCTCATGGAGGACAAGGCCCCCTATCTGGATAGCCGCACGTTATCGCGGGCCGACGTGAAGTTTGGTGCGGCGGGCTGGATGCAGGACGTGCTGGAGGAGCCGATAGAAGTAGTGTCGCCCGAGTTTGACGGCATCAGCATTTTGCGGTTGGGCGTGGGCGATCACACGTGGGCACAGCGCGCGCGATTGCTGAACGAGATCTTTGCTGGCGATGAGTACCGAATTGGAGTCGCATCGGAAGTCGTGCCACCAGCGGGGCATCGCGCGATTTGGTTTGCCGAACAAGCCTTTGATCAAGCGCAGCGCGATCAGAGAACCGGTTGGTATGTCCAGCGTACGGCAAGCACATCTGAGGGCGTGTACGTCGCCTGGGCCGCATTGCCGGATTGGATGTCGGTACGAGCATTTGAGGAGTGAAGCGTGCCGGATGACTCGTTGCGTTGGATGGGTGCTCTACCACGCCCCCAGCGAGCTTGTCTCGCTGGAGCGGAAGTTTTGGCCCGTTACCGCCAGCTGGTGAACGAGGATGATGCGTTGCGCGAGAGCAGCGCACGCTCCGGTCTCGCTCCCGTCGCGTTCTTTTCATTCTCCCGGCTCGGCGAGACCCTCCGGAGGCGGGCAGGCAGCCTCGCCCTACCTTCGCGTGATGGGACCGGTAGGGCGAATCCTCCGGATGAGCCGCTGGAGCAAGCAGGGGACCAAGATTAGCGTCTGACACTGCGCGCAGCTCTCGGTATCGTTGCAAGCGGGTCGAGTAAGGGTATCCGGGTAAGTGTGGCGAGGAAGTGTCTTTACCATGCCCCCCAGCCACACCTCTATCACGAGTCATGTCGAGCGAAGTCGAGACATCTCAATCCCAACCAGCAGCCGTCATTACGTGGCCCGCATGGCCGAAGCATGCCGCATCGGCATGGGCTGTTGGTACTGCATGAGATCCCTCGACTTCGCTCGGGATGAC
>SLCI01000020.1 GCA_007125875.1 Kiritimatiellia bacterium
AGTGCGGTGCTCGGCACCGCTTTGGATGATGACGGATCACGATGACTCACGCGGACACGCGAGGCGGATCAGACTGCGGCTGTTGGCGAGACCTGTAGGTACTTGATGAGACAACGGGGGCATGTCCAAAGCGCCGCAGAGCGGCGCACACTCCACATGGGTGGAAGCGCGGGCATGGCCCGCTCACGCTCCTAATCGTAATCATACGCGTAATCTTAATCGTTCTTCGATCCCGTCTGGTCGGTGGTTGCTTTGTGTGGCCAAGGGCTGCTGGTGTGGATTGAGATCCCTCGACTTCGCTCGGGATGACGAGTAAGAGGGCGGACATTTGGAGCCCAACGTGCTTGACCGTTCCGGGCAACCTCGACTCGCTATCTCACTCCACAGAGCCTTTCCGCCTTAATAGCTTATAAGCTATTAACATTCCAACACTGTAGCGAGCTATAGCTTATAAGCTATTTACTCGCGGGCGCAGCCGCCGTTGTCCTGCTCCAGGCCGCAGCGTTTTAGAAAGATGCAGGCTGGACAGAATCCCGTAAACGCAGATTGGATTAAATTGATGCCCACAAACGCACCGAGCAAGAGCCACGCTTGGTGATGCAACCACGTCAGCACCACACTGATTAACACCATTGTTCCGGCCATTACCCGTACACCATTTTCGACTTTCATGATCTCATCCTTTTCTTTTGTTGATCCAGATTATAGCTGCGCGGAATGAAAAATGGAGAGCAAATTGCGTGCGGGTCTTCAATTCCGCCCCCAACGACCTCACCCTTAACCGCACTTAGCGATGGATGAAGCGACCGAGCGTTACATCATAGCCGCGTACGATCCATCGAAATGGCGAATGCAGCAGGCGCAGGCGCGTGATGGCGAGAAACATTTCAACCGATGCGCGGCCGACCTTGAGCTGGGAGCCAGCGACATCGCGCCACACGGTTGGATGCTCAATGATTCGAAAACCGCCCCGCCGCAATTGGAACAACAGATCTACATCGAAAGCCCAATGTGTCAGGCCGAGTTTCGGTAATATCTTCTGAATGGCGGCCCCCTGAATGACTTTGGCACCGCATTGCGTGTCCGAAATCTGCACCTTGAAATAGAGTCGGACCAGGGCATTAAAAATCCGCGAGGCGACTCGTCGCTTGAGTGGTTGCCGCGGTTCAACCACCGCGCCAGGTAACCAGCGCGATGCGAAAATTGCGCCGGCGTCGCCGATATGCTTGACCAAGTCATCAAAGGCTTCCGGCGGGGTCGCGCCGTCGGCATCTACAAACCCGATCAGATTCCCGCGGGCCAACCGTGCGCCCAACATAATCGCGCCGCCCTTCCCGATCGCGTCCGGTTCAACGATCACGCGCACTTGCGGCAGCGGACGAGCATATCGCCCCGCGACGTCTTCGGTTTTGTCGCGCGATCCATTCACCACAATGATGAGTTCCACTTGATCGCCATACGCGGGAATAAAGTAATCGGTATAGCGATCCATCATCGCTCCTAAACGATGTTCCTCGTTATAGGCGGGGATGACGATGGATAATTTCATGATGTTTCAGCGCAAGTCTTCACGTGAACGGTAGATTCGCAGAGGCGTGTGTGCCTGCCCGAAATGCGGCACGACTTTGATCAGTTGATACCGCTCGTCCAAGGCCTGCCGGAAGGTCAAGGCATCGGCTTCGGTCACCGGCTCGACATCGGGACTGGCAATGGCCAATCCGTACTCACTAAAAGCGGCCCATTCAGCAGTGCTAGTGGCTATTAATTCCAGCATCCGGGCACGATTCATAACGTGCCGCTGATGGGCTTTTTCATCGGACCACTCGGGATAATAGGAAAAGGGGCCCAACTCAAGTCCGGGCGGTACATCCATGTTGGCAGCGATGGCGAGGTAGGTGTCCTGCGTCAACAACTCCCCTGCCCCCTCACTTTGTTCGCGCAGCCAATCGGCGGTCTGGCGCAAAACGGTCAGATCAGCAGTTTCTTTGGTTGGCCACCAAATCCGGTCGCGTCCCTGAATAAACCACTGCTGATTCATCGGTGCCGATCCGGCTGCGGCCAGCGTAGCCAAGAGCACGCCGATCAGCACACTGACTCTCGCCCGATCATGTAGCGCAGTAGGAAGCAGCTGGTGGATTACGTGAAGTAAGCCAGCCGCAATTAGAGCCACGAGAACAGGCATGATGATGACCTGATAGTCATCGTACGGAAACGGTGCGATGAAATGGAGCAGCGTGATCGCTGCACATCCGATCATCAACAGCAAGGCCAACGGATTGAGCTTCCACTGATGCGATCGACTAATCCACCACACTAAAGGTAACAGCGCCAACAGCACGAGCGGCACGAAGTACGCTTGTACGAACCGGGAAATGAAGCCCGCCTTGAAGATCCAGTCGCCGCCCGCCCGTTCGGCATGATAGCCAACCAGCCAGAACCAGATGGCGTCCGGCGCGCGCAGAAACGCGGGCAGCAACCCCACCACCCCACCGACGCCGAACGCCAACCAAGCGTGCGGGAAACGAGCACGATAAAGCAACAGTCCCACGCCGACCACGGGCAACAGCACACCCGCTGACAGACGGACACCGGCGGCCAGTGCGAACGCGCATCCGGCCAACGCCGTCAACAGCAGGCCGTGGCGTTTCCCGGCAAACGACAAGGCCAAGGCACCCAGTGCAATGAAGAGTGCGGTCAATGAGTAGGTTTTCACCACCAGCGAGTAGTAACTGTGGTAGACGTTCAGCCACAAAAGGCCGAAGGTGGTCAGTGCAGCCGTCACTTTCCAGCCCGGTGCACTGAGTCGGGCGGCCAACGCCGCTGCCGCGAGCAGTGCACCCAATCCCAACAAGCCGGTGAAAATGCGACCGGCTAATAGCCCCTGCGCTTCCACCCACGGCTGAATCCAGGCATACACTTGGGGGAATACCGGCCCTTGCGTGAAAGCGAAATCGCGATAGGCCTGTTGCCCTGCGGCGGTGGCGCGAGCGGCGTATAGATACCAGCCTTCGTCTTGATTCAGTTCGCCCCAAAACAAATTGATGGCACTTATCAGCAAACCGATCAGGCCAACGCCTACCCCGGCGATTATCAAGCCTATCTGTGATTTCGGCTTCATCTTGAATGCATCAGCCGACTGACTCAGCCAACGTGTCCAACCAATATTCGATCACTTTTTGTCCGGCAACCAGCTCTTCGATCTCAATAAATTCATCTTTTGTATGGGCCTGCGCGATGCTGCCGG
>SLCI01000104.1 GCA_007125875.1 Kiritimatiellia bacterium
CCCGCTCCGAACGAAGGCTTCGCCATGATGGCCGCAGGCGACGCGCATGCGTTATATTTGCGCACCAACGGGATGGTCACGGCCGCAGGGTGGAACTTTTACGGACAGGCCAATCCCCCACCAACGAACGGGGACATTGTTGCCGTCGCGGCGGGAGCCAATCACAACCTGGCGTTGACCAGCGAAGGCGTACTTTACGCGTGGGGAAACAACGGGCAGGGACAATGCAATGTACCAGCGCCAAACACCAACTTCGTTGGCATGGCGGGTGGTATTAGCTTCTCAGTTGGTCTGAAGAACGATGGCTCGGTGGTCACTTGGGGGACACTCAGTGCGGTGCCGGGCCCCAATGAAGGCTTTGTTGCTGTTGCGGCTGGTCGGAATCATGCGCTGGCATTGAAGACGAACGGCGTGGTCGTGGCGTGGGGCGATAACCCGCATGGACAACTAAACGTGCCAGAACCGAACAGCGGGTTCGTTGAAGTAACCGGTGGCGCTGATTATTCGATTGGACTGAAGGAAGATGGTGCACTCGTCGTGTGGGGCCGCAATCATCGCGGACAATATGATATTCCTCTACCAAACGTTGACTATGGCGTGAATGATCCCTCAGTTATCCCAGGCATCGGTGATGCCGCAGGCGGGTTCGAGGTCATTATCCGCGGATCGAATCTCGGCGATGGCAGCGACATCGTGTCCGTTACGTTGGCGGGTGTCCCTGCCGTAATTGAATCACAATCTTCGACTCAGATTGTCGTGACGGCGGGCGCTGCATCAGGATCTATCACGGGCGATGTATCGGTCGTCTCAACCTCTTTTGGTGTGACGGAACGTGCAGATGCCTTCTCTTACGTACAACCGCAAATGCAAACGATCGACTTCGCCGCCATTCCTGACCAAGTCACGACTTCCATCGTTGCGCTGGCGGCCACAGCGAGTAGCGGACTACCTGTCCATTACGAGGTGCTCTCTGGTCCAGGATCATTAGACGGGGACACGTTGACGTTTACTGACACAGGTGTGGTGCGTGTGGAAGCTTCGCAGTCCGGCAACCTCGTGTGGCTACCCGCGGACAACATCGTGAGGGAAATTATTGTCGATCGTGCCGACGCCAGCATCGTACTGGCTCCTCTTGCTCAAACCTTCGATGGATCTCCACGGCCTGTCACGGCCACGACTGTCCCCGAGGGCCTGGACACTCGCATTCGATACGATGGTCTCCTTACACCTCCGACCGCAGCAGGTGACTATGAAGTCACCGCGGAGATTTTGAGCGAGCTATATCAGGGACAGGTAATCCATACACTTACGGTGGCGCGAGCTTCGGCAACGGTGGAATTGTCCGGGCTGACTCAAACGCATGATGGCACAGCGCGCGTGGTAGATACGACGACGATACCTGCAGGACTTAACGTCGTGCTTACCTATGAAGGGAGCAGCATACCGCCGTCATTAGTGGGAACCTATGCTGTCACCGCCACAGTACACGAAGCCAATTATGAAGGCGTTGCAACGGGAACGCTTCAAGTTGATCAAGGTGTTCAAGAGATCGTTTGGAGTGTAAATGAGACGGCAGTGACAACTGAAGGCGTACCGGTTGTGGCCACCGCCTCATCAGGACTGCCGGTATCGCTGGAGGTTCTGTCTGGTCCCGGCGTGCTGTCCTCCCCCATTAGTCCTGCTCAATTGAGCTTTACCGCTGCCGGGGATATAGTCGTTCGAGCTCAGCAATCGGGCAATGATCAATGGGCGGCTGCGCTGGATCTCATTCATACGGTCAGCGTCAGTCGTGCGAGCGCCATCATCCAGGTCGGACCAATGCCACAGGTGTACGATGGGACTCCGCGCGTGGTCACGGTCACAACTATTCCGGCCGGGCTACCTGTCACGATTACGTATGACGGAGAATCTATACCACCGGTACTGCCGGGCACCTATGACGTCATTGCACTAGTTGATACGGCGATGCACGAAGGGCAAGCCGAGATCGCGCTGAGCGTGTTGAAAGCCGGGGCAGCGATACAACTGCATGATCTTAAGCAACCTTATGACGGCACACCTCGTCCTGTGAGCGTCACGACTATCCCTCCCGACCTTCCAGTTGAACTAACGTATGACAGTGAAGAGGAGGCACCTATTGACAGCGGTGAATATTTTGTCACGGCCACAATTGACAGTGAACTCTATACCGGTTCAACAACAGGCACATTAGCTGTCCTCCCGATGAATCAGGTCATCACCTTTGATCCGATTCCTGATCAGGTCATTACCAACATCACGACGCTGAATGCAGCCTCGTCTTCTGGCCTACCGATCACGTTTGAGCTACTGCCCGGGCCGGCGATCAAACTAGATCCAGCCACATTGGCATATGAAGATCGTGGCTGGGTATTCGTCTTGGCGCGTCAGTCAGGCACGAATAACCTTGCTCCGGCAGAGCCCGTCACTGTCAGCTTCCGCAGCTTGGGGATATTCACGGTTGCCGTTACTTCGGCTTCAGCTCCCGTCGATCCAACCATTGATGAATATGCAGTAATCGAAGACTCGATCCTGACGAATACCGTTATCTCACCCGTCACCATGGGGACAACGCAGTGGGTGGCACAAGCTTGGACGCTGGAAGATCATGTGCCGTTTAGTGGAGTGGGGACACAGGCGGTGTTCGCCGTGACAAATCACACGCATTTAGCTTGGGATTGGTCCACCAATTATTGGTTTGAGGCCACCGCAGGTCCGCATGGGGCAGTATCGGTCACGGGTGCGTGGGTTGAAGCGGGCAACACGTTTATGGTCGAAGCGCTGCCCGACCAGTATTTTGATCTGGCGCAGTGGAGTGGCGACGCATCAGGCGTCGAGAACCCGTTACCCATAAGTATGCTCGGGCCACGGTCAGTGCAGGCGCTCTTTGATGCGATCGTGACGGACAATTGGGGCGTACCACTCTGGTGGCTGGCGCAATATGGGATTACCAATGACTTTGAGACCGCCGTTGATATCGATCATGATGGGGACGGTGTTCCCACTGGCGACGAATACTTCGCCGATACGGATCCCATGGATCCAACGTCCTATCTACGCTTCATCGATGTGATGCCGCTTTATGGCACCAATTACTGGACACAAATTTGGCAACATGATGAACCGCCCTACCCTGTTATTACGAACGATATCTATGAAATCGTCGGGAATATCGTGGTTTGGCCGGCATCAACCAACCGGTTATATGATGTCGAAATAGCTACTCAACTAGCACCGGATGATTGGACAGCCGTCGAGGGTATGACAAACCTGGTCACGACAGACGGGTTTATAACCTTCACAAACTTTGTGACCGGACGTCCGTTCGAGCTACTTCGACTGCGTGTCCGTTTGCCAGACGAACAATAGAATTGAATCTTCGTCTAGAAGCTAAGCGTGCAGGCCGATTGAGCCTCAATCTCTTCTGCAACGCGGCGTACGAGATCAGGCGAGGCCGGTTGATTGATTTTCAGCAGCGCGAGCGACTGTGTCCCCTTCGCGTTGTGGGGGTTTCGGACGTCGTCGATATTGATCTGTTCATTCGCCAAAGCAGCGGCAATACGGCCCAGCACGCCCGGCCGATCCGCGTAGGTAAACAGAACAGCGTGTCCCTTGGGCTCGAAATACAACTTATCGAAGTCGTTTATGCGGGAAATCATCAGATTTCCTTCCGTCACTGTCCCCCGCACGCTATAGACCATTAACTGGTCGCCATCGGTATGCGCAGTGATGTCCACAGTAATTGAGTTTTCGAACCCCTTCGACGGGTCCGCCTCGCGATCGCGATAATCGATTCCCATGTCCTTGAGATACTGGAGCGCCGCCGCATAGTCCATCGATCGGTCGAAATTCTTATTCAGCGCCGCCATCATCGGCAACAACAACCACTGTGCGTAGGGTTTGAGGGTGCCGTAAAAGCTGGTCTCAATAGCCTTGAGCGGATGATCGCCACCCACCAATGCGCGGCAGAGATAGGCCAAGGTGTAAGCCAAATCACCGTAAGCTTCGTCGAGACCAGCGGGGATGTCGCGGTTCACGACATAACTGGTGATGCCCTTGTCATCAAACTCGATCAATTCTTCCGCCGCCCGGCGCGCCGCGTTTGTGTTGGCCTCAACCGTGCTGGCGCCCAAATGAGGCAGCATCAAGTCAGCGACTGCAGCTATTGATTTATCGCCCGCTTCATCCTTCGGATATACATCGTTTAGGTATCGCAGGCTCAAGGATTGCTTCGTTTCAGCTAAATCCTTCTCATTGATTACGCCTGCACGCGCACAGTTGACGAGCGTGGCACCGACCTTCATTCGCCCTAAAAGATCCCGATTAATCAGGCCTCGGGTTTGATCGTTTTCAGGTAAATGCAGCGAAATGAAGTCGCATTCCGCAAAAAGCGTCGGCAAGTCAACTAGCTCAATGTTTAGATCCCGCGCCCGCTCTTCGGACAGGACCGGATCATAGCCTAACGCCCGTACATCGAATCCCTGCAAACGCTTCAAAAGCAGCCGTCCGATCGCTCCTAGTCCGACGATACCGAAGGTCTTGCCAGCCAATTCACGCCCCATGAAGCGGCTCTTTTCCCATTTCCCGGACCGCACGGAAGGATCGGCAGAGACAATGTGACGGGCATCCGCGAGGACCATGGCAATCACCTCTTCCGCTACCGCGTTGGCATTGGCGCCCGGTGTATTCATCACATCGATACCTTGTTTCCGCGCATACTGCGTATCGATCGTATTGTAGCCAGCACCAGCTCGGATAATGACGCGCAGATCCGGCAAACTATCAATGATTTCCGCCGTGATCTTCTCGCTGCGCACAATCAATGCGTACAGATCCGGATGGGCCGCAATCAGCTCAGTTAAAGGCGTCGATTGATCTTGGATAACCTGGTAACCACCATGTTGTTCAAGCAACTCACGCGCAATGCTTTCGAGTTTGGTCGGAATCAATACTTTTTTCATAATACACTTACTGGTTAGAGGTAAATTTCAGAGCCCGAAACCTATGCAAGGGGGTGCAGAGAATCAAGCCATAACCTCTTTTGGCTGGCAAAGGCCTGCTATTCACTTATCTTGTGCCCGAAACTGAGGAGTATAAGCAGGTGATTGAACGACTGAAAAACAAGTGGGGAATCGAGAGTAAACGGCGCTTTTATAAGATTCTCCTCGTGTTCAGTGTCACAGGTATCGCCATTTTGCTGGTGAAACCGCCGCTTTTTCGGCTCACCGGGTTGACTGAAGCGACTTCGTTGTGGATCAAATTGCCATTGCTACTGGTCACCTACCAGATTCTACTGCTCGGCATCGGCACGCTATTCGGTGAATTTCCCTTCTTTTGGAACAAACTGCGCCGCCTAGGCCACCTTTTCAACCGCTCCAACCCGCACGCCTAACGCGCCTAACGGGGACATAGACGCAATTTGTCCAGATTGGGGACATAGAACGACGGGAAGCAAGACTAGCCAGTTTCGCCCTTATCTATGAAGTATTCGCTTAACTGGCGCCGGCGAGTTGGCGGAAGCCCAATTGGTCACCTTCCACGGTAACTTCAATGGTTTCCTCGGGATGGATGTTCCCGCGCAGAATCTCTTCGGCGAGCGCATCCTCCAAGTAGCGTTCGATCGCACGACGCAGTGGGCGCGCGCCCAGTTCCGGATCGTAACCTTTTTCGATCAGGAAATTACTGGCCGCATCGGTGACATGCAATTCGATAGCTTTCGAGGCGAGGCGCAGATGCACCTTCTCCATTTCCACATCGAGAATGCGCACAACATCGTCCTTGTTGAGCTGACGGAACACAATGATGTCATCGATACGGTTGATGAGCTCGGGCTTGAAGACGCGCTTAGCCTCCTCTAACATCCGCCCGCGCAACGTCTTATAGTCAGCCGCCTCCGACGCCTCACCAAATCCGAGCTGACCGCCCTTGCTGATGAAGTTGGCGCCCAGATTAGAGGTCATGATGACCACGGTATTGCGGAAATCAACACTGCGTCCCAAGCTGTCCGTCAGTTTGCCCTCTTCCAGAATTTGCAGCAAAAGATTCATGACATCGGGATGCGCTTTTTCGATCTCATCGAATAGCACCACCGAATAAGGCCGACGACGGACTCGTTCGGTCAGCTGCCCGCCTTCATCATGTCCAACGTAGCCCGGAGGCGACCCGATCAGCCGGGAAGAAGCGAACTTCTCCATATATTCTGTCATGTCAATCTGGATCAACGCATCGGCGTCGTTGAACATAAATTTCGCCAACTCTTTCGCTAGCAGGGTCTTACCAACGCCTGTGGGGCCAAGGAACACAAAAGAACCGATCGGACGCTTGGGATCCTTCAAATCCGCTCGTGAACGCCGCAACGCCTTGGAGATTGCGGATACGGCCTCTTCTTGACCGATCACAATGCGGCTGACTTCCTTTTCCATGTCCAACAAGCGCTTCATTTCCTTGTCTTCCATACGCGTCAAAGGCACACCGGTCCATTTGGACATGACAGATAGTATATCATCGCCTGAAACTACTACTTTCTTTTCGTCACGCTGTTTGCGCCACTCTTCCATGGTCTTTTCCATGTCCTCGCGAGCAATGCGTTCCTCATCGCGAAATGCAGCGGCCTCCTCAAAATGCTGTTCGCGGATAGCCTCTTCTTTCTTGTTCTTGATATCCTCGATTTTGGCTTCTTGCTCCTTGATGTCCGGAGGACGGGTCATGGATGCAATGCGAGCACGAGCGCCGGCCTCATCCATCACATCAATGGCTTTGTCCGGCAGGAAGCGATCGGTCAAATAGCGGCTGGAAAGATCCACCGAGGCTTGGATCGCATCATCTGTGATTTGGGCGTGGTGATGCTCTTCATACTTGGGCCTCAGGCCTTTGAGGATTTCAATGGCCTCTTCAACCGTCGGTTCGCGAACCATGACAGTCTGGAAGCGACGTTCCAAGGCACCGTCTTTTTCGATGAACTTACGATATTCGTTCAGTGTCGTCGCACCGACACACTGCAGCTCGCCGCGCGAAAGAGCGGGTTTGATAATGTTCGAGGCGTCCATCGCTCCTTCGGCCGAACCTGCCCCGACGATGGTATGCAACTCGTCGATGAATAGGATGATATTCTTATTCCGCTTGATCTCATCCATGACCGCCTTGATCCGCTCCTCGAACTGTCCACGATACTTTGTTCCCGCCACCATTAAGGCGAGATCAAGCGTCACGATTCGCTTATCTCTGAGCAAATCAGGCACATCGCCGGAAACGACCGACTGCGCTAGCCCTTCCGCGATAGCGGTCTTGCCTACACCGGGTTCACCTAGTAGCACGGGATTGTTCTTGGTGCGTCGGCACAAAATCTGAATGACACGCTCGACCTCACTGGCACGTCCGATAACGGGATCCAATTCGCCTTTTCGAGCCATTTCGGTTAGATCGCGACCAAACGCGGTAAGCGCCGGGGTCTTGTTCTCTTTTGGACCGGCAGCAGGCTGTCCCGCCCCCTGGGCCATCGGCTCACCAGGCTCAAAATTGGGATCCAACTCCTTCATGATTTCATTGCGAGTCTTCTCCAAGTCGATATGAAGGTTCCGCAATACGCGAGACGCCACGCCTTCGCCTTCGCGCAGCAAGCCGAGCAATATATGCTCTGTCCCTATGTACGAGTGATTCAAGGCGCGAGCTTCGCTACCCGCCAGTGCCAGAACCTTCTTTACGCGCGGAGTAAAAGGCAAGTTTCCAGCAGTTTTCGTTTCCGGCCCCACTCCTACCGCTTTTTCGACCTCCATGCGCACGGTTTCCAAATTAATACCGAGCCGTGATAGCACGTTGACGGCTACGCCTTGGCCTAGTGCAATCAGCCCCAGCAACAGATGCTCGGTACCGACATAGCCACGATTAAAGCGATCAGCTTCTTTTTTCGCCAACTGCAATACTTGTTGAGCTCTCGGTGTAAAATTATTCATGATTTCTTCCTGTTCGCCCGCTTGGGCGATTTTTGGAGCTTTGAGCGTACCAATGCCGCCCGAGCTACATCTCGTTCATGCGCTTTTAAACGCTTACCCTGCATTTTTTGCAGGTGTCCGGGCTGAGTTGCAATCAATAATTCATTTATGACTGCTTCATCTTTCAGCTTCACTATACCCATGTCGACACCCAATCGCAAATATGACAGCAAATCCAGCGCCTCCTTGGAGTTCAAAATGTGAGCATTGGACAAAACACCATACGCGCGCCCCACTTGGTCATGGACACGCTGTTCATTTTGCTCAAAAACGCGCCATCGCGCATTCTTCTCGTGCTCAATGATCTCGAGGACAATTTGGTCCAGCGTCTGAATGATATCTTCCTCGCGCTCACCCAGCGTAATTTGATTTGAAACCTGGAACATGTTGCCGGCGGATTCACTGCCCTCGCCCCACAGGCCGCGAACGGCAAGCCCGATCTTGGCCATGCCCTTGATCACGGCATTCATTTCATCCATCAGGACCAAGCCTGGCGTGTGCAGCATCACGCTGGCCCGCATCCCTGTCCCTACGTTCGATGGACAAGCCGTCAAATGGCCCAGTTGAGCTGAAAAAGCAAAGTCAAGTATCTCCTCCATCTGAGAGTCCAAGGCATCAGCCGTTTCCCAAGCCTTTCTCAATGCAAGACCAGGTCGCAGCGATTGCAGCCTGATATGGTCTTCTTCGTTGACCATAACGGCGACGGACTCGTCACCACGAATGATCACTCCCGCCCCGGATTTCCGTTCCGCTTGTTCCCGGCTGATCAGATGTCGTTCGAAAAGCACCTGCTTGTCGAGTGCACTAATGTCCTCCATAGAGACCACTTGAGCATCAGCCAGCACTTCGCATTCTGGCAAAACCGCACTCAATTGCTGCCAGATATTCAGGCACGCGTCATCGCCAGCCCACGAGGGAAAAGATTGATCTTTGAGGTTTCTGGCTAACCTGACCCGGCTGCTGATTGCTATTCCCCCCCCCGTGTCATCCGGCAACCAAGCGCTCGACTGGTCGATGTATTGCTTGGTGTTCATCGTTCCTCAGCACTTTCAGCCGACGCTGATTTGAGCGACTTAATTTCGTCGCGCAGCCGCGCAGCGTCCTCGTAATTTTCCTGCTCGATGGCTCGTGTCAGCTCTTGACTCAAGGCCTCCAGGCGCTCACTGGTCTCATAATATGATTCATAGCGGGCTGGCACCTTTCCCCGATGGCGCGTCTTGCGGTGCATGGCCTTGAGTACAGGCTCCAGCTCTTCGGCAAAGGTCTCGTAGCAGGTCGGACAGCCTAGACGCCCAGTCTTTTTGAAATCAATTCGCCGCAAGTGACAACGAGGACAACTCAAATCTGTCAGCTTAGGTGAGGTAGCGCCCACATCTCCCGGACCTCCGAGTCCGAGCAGAATATCGGTGATCGACATCGGGCTGTGGACATCAAAACCGCTCTTGGCGGCGCAACCCTCACATAGATGGACCTTCTTCACCGACCCGTCTACAACTTGGGTCAGATGAATCGTGGCTTCTTCCTCTTTGCACAGGGCACATTTCATCACTTAATCGGCACGCCTTCCTCGCGAGTAAAGGCCTTGAATCGCTCAGCCAAGCGTAAGGTAACCGGCCCAGGCTTCCCTTCACCAATTGGGCGACGATCAATCACGCCAACGCCGATAATCTCGGCCGCCGTTCCGGTCAAGAACACCTCGTCGGCCGTGTAAAGATCGTAGCGGGTCAGTACTTCCTCTTTCACCTTGTAGCCCAGCTCAGGAGCAAGCTCCATTACGACTTCGCGCGTGATCCCCTCGAGCGCACCGCACCAAACAGGGGGTGTTAAGAGCGTATCTCCGCGAACCACAAAGATGTTGTCGCCCGATGCTTCGGCTACGTAGCCTTGAGGATTCAGCATAATGCATTCCATCACACCAGAATTCAGCGCCTCAATCTTGGCTAAAACGTTGTTCAGATAATTCAAACTTTTGATGCGGGGATTAATCGCCTCAGGATGATTTCTCATCGTACCCACGGTGATGATCGACAGCCCCTTTTCATAAAGCTCAACAGGATATAACTGGATACCAGCCGCAATAATGATCACTTGCGGCTCTTTACATTGATAGGGATTCAGTCCCAGTGTCCCCACACCTCGGGTCACAACCAACCGGACATAGCCGTTCTTGATTTTATTCGTCTTGCAGGTCTTCACCACCGCAGCGGCCATGTCCTCTTTTGACATGTTTATGGTCAAAGCGATGGCTTTAGCCGAGCGATACAGCCGGTCAATGTGTCGTTCCAGCGTAAAGACCTTGTTGTGATAGACGCGAATTCCCTCAAAAACACCGTCTCCATAGAGTAATCCGTGGTCAAAAACGGATACTTTTGCGTTCTTTTCGTCTACCAGCCTGCCATTGACATATACTTTCATCTGCAAATTATCTCCTCGTGCGAATGACGAATCCATCCTGCACTCTGTCCCCACTCATCATGTGGGGTCACTCTACTCGATTGCTTTTCGTCTGTAAACAACACCCAATAGCCCATCCAAGGTACACATCCAAGGGACATAGATGATTATTTGCAGATGTTCTATGTCCCTGCAAAAACACAAAAATTTCAAACCATTCTCTGTCCCTAAAAAAGTGCACAAAAATCGCGGAAATCAGACTCCCTCGTTTCTCTATCACCCAAGAGAGCAAAATAGGGAGACGCGTTATGAGACGAGCACGATTGAGATTGGATCAGCATGACACCTTTTATCATTGTTACAACCGGGTGGCCGGTACGGCACAGGACCGGCCGTTCACCGCGATCGAGAAAGAGCAGTTCATCCGCATATTGAGGCGTGTTAGCCAGCTTTATGTGATTGATGTGATCGCGTTCCAGGTCATGTCCAATCACTATCACCTTTTGCTGCTAGCACCGAAAGATGAACCCTCGGACGAAGAAATATGCCGTCGTTTCAAACAGTTTCATCGCGGGAAACGGCATCTTGCACCGGGATCGACCTCCTGTAAAACATGGCGGGCACGAAGTCGGGACATCAGTTGGTTCATGCGCCATGTGCAGCAACTTTTTACCGTTTGGTATAACGGCTCCCGTCCTATTAAGCGACGCGGCAAACTCTGGGCAGATCGCTTCAAGAACACCCTGCTGGAATCCGGTGCGGCGGTCTGGTCCTGCTGGGTATACATCGAGAACAATCCCGTACGAGCCGGCTTGGTCGAGCACGCGGATCAATATCGTTTTGGTTCACATGGGCGATGGTGCCAGTCAGGCCGTCCTTTTTCGATAGATTCCCTGAGGCGCATCTTGCCCATGTTGGCCGACCTATTCGGGGTCAGAAGGCTAACGGACGTATTGGGCGCCATGAGCAAGGCCCTGCATGGATCATCTGAGCATCGTTTACTGAGCGTGATTGATCATCGCGTCAAGTTCTGGACCGAAGGATGGGTGATCGGTTCGCGGCTCTACATTGAGTCGGTGATTCACCAACATCGCCATCGATATTACAGAATCCGACCTCCACAACCAGTCTCGACTAATGATAATGGATTGCTTCACGCTTGGAACGCCACAGCGTTGGTAGCCGATGCAGCCTCGCCTTAGGCTCGTCGTTGCAACTTGAGAATCGATCTGGTTTACTTTCAGCTGTCTCGGCCTATATTAGGCTCGGTTTTTGTTATGGCTTTTGATCGATTCAATCGCAACATTCATTACTTACGCATATCTCTTACGGATATGTGCAATTTGCGCTGCGTGTATTGCATGCCGGAAGACATGACCTTTCGCCCGCAGGAGGACTTGCTGCAAGACGACGAGATCATTCGACTTGTAAAAGTCTTCGCCAAACTCGGATTCGATAAATTCCGGCTCACCGGCGGCGAGCCGACACTGCGAAATAACATCGTTTCTCTGGTGAGGGACATAGACGCAGTGGACGGCGTCGAGCAACTGGCGATGACAACGAACGGCATTCTGTTAAAGACGCTGGCAGAGCCACTCAAAGCCGCAGGACTACAAA
>SLCI01000102.1 GCA_007125875.1 Kiritimatiellia bacterium
AGGCACAAGCTGCGCCAGAAAGTGGAAGAACGTAAAAACATGCTAGATCCTGCCCAAAAATTAAAACGCATCGACCTTCTCGCGCCGGGCTGTATCCAGTGCCGGCTTTTCATCTACCATCGAGTCCAGTTGTGAATCACCGTAAGAGTAGTATGAGTGGTAATAGTAATAATAATCATCCCGCATGATGTTGATATTATTGAGGACAACACCAATTGCATTTGCACCGACATTATCCAAAATACGCCGTGCGCGCGATGAAACGGCCCGCGGATATTTGCGGTACTGGACCACCAACATGACGCCATCCATCTCACTGGCCAGAATAGATGCATCGCTCACACCGACAATTGGGGGCGAATCAAAGAAGACGTAATCGTACCGAGCCTTGAGGTTTTTCACCAGCTCGCGCATGCGTTGTGCATCCAATAGCCCAACCGAAGAGCGCGGCAGCTTGCCACTACTCAAGAAGTGCAGGTTCGGCACACTTGTCGGTTTAATCGTTTCCTCAATCGGAACATCCCGTAATAACACATTGGTGAGCCCGAAGTTATTATTCATGCCCAAGAACGTATGCTGAACCGGACGCCGCAAGTCGGAATCAACAATCAGCACCTTTTCACCCATTTGGGCACAGACATAAGCAAGATTAAACAAGGTCGTCGATTTACCTTCGCCGACACCACCGCTAACGAAGGTAAACGCGCCACCTTTCATGGCCTTGTTTGTAAACTGTAGGTTCGTTCGAAGCACCCGGTAGGCTTCAGCATGAGGACTTTCCGGGCCCTCCTCGATTAGCGGACGGACTTTCTGCGGAATGATACCAAGTACCGGCATTCCTAGATGTTGCTCAACATCATCCACCGTCTTCACAGAGGTATCCAGGTATTCGATGAAGTAAGCAAGCCCCACGCCTGCCAGCAAGCCAATGAAAAGACTCAGCAAAATATTGGTGGCAAACCGAGGACTGACATGTCGCGATTGCGGCTCCGCACGATCAATAATTTCCACCGGTGTTCTTGGCACCTGAAGCTCGATCCCTTCTTGCGCGATACGCGCTCGCAAGGCTTGGAAGATGTCGCGTTGCAGACGCACCTCCCGCTCCATTTTCTCGAACGGCAAGAATCGCTCCCGTTCCGCCTCAATATCAGCCAAGCGCACCAAATCCAATTCTTCCGAAATCGCATTGTATTTTGCGCGGGCCACCTCATAGTCGGCTTGCAAGCCTCGCCTTAGCCCATTGAGCGCCTCATTGATTTGCACCTGCAACTCGTTCACACCAGCACGGATTCGGCGAACTTCAGGGTGATTTTCACCTCGGTTTTCCAGCATCAGGCTAAGATTCACTTGCGCATCGATTAACTGCCGACGAAGCATCGCCAGCGCTTGATCATTGACAATGTAGGCTGAAGCCGTCAGCAATTCGTCCGCTTCCAAAGCATCCAGTTGATCGAAGCGAGACTTCCGCACTAACTTGTCAACACGAGCGGCAACTCGATCACCCTCTAGTTGCTGCAGGCGAATCTTGTCCACCTGCACGCCTCCGCGCTCACGTGACCCCAGCAAGGTCACACCCAATTCTTCACGCAGGCCTTCGAGTTCGTCCTCAGCTTGCTCAAGACTGACGCGCTGCTTCTCTAGCTCATTTTGGAGTGCCTCGAGTCCACCACTAATTTGCCGTCGGGTCTGAGCTAATCGGTTCGCCCTGTAAACCTCGGCAACCTGATTTGCGATGCGAGCCGCTTCATTTGCATCTGGCCGGCGCGCACTGATAGAAACCAAGCTAGTGTCACGATACTGATCAACGCGGACACTGCGAGACAGAATGCGAATGGCGTCTTCTAATGGAAGCGGATTCCCATCGGCGGTCATTGACCGGCCCCATTCAGCCTGCAAATTCAGATCCCGAACAACCTGAGTTAACGTGCTACGCGAGCGTATGATTTCAAATTCTGTGCGCAGAAAGAACGGGTTATAACCAACAGCTTGTTGAGGGCTAAATACGTCTACATCTAAGGTATCCGGCCGGATTTCGATCCGCGCTTCCGCCATAAAAATTCGTGGAAGCGTAAACGTGTAGGCCGCACCAGTGATCACAACAAGAAGCGTCACCGCCAGAATGATCTCTTTACGGGCTCGAATTACGCGCCAGTAATCCAAAAAATGCAAAGACGTATCTTGATCGTTTTCCATGCTATTACCTATCTTAATATAAGCAGGAGGGACCCATGACCCAGAGTCCCTCCCACCAAAGATTCGCTAGACCTGAGAGAGCCTGCTTTGGGGGCAGGCCAACTTAGCGTCGAATGCAACACACGGATTAGAGTCGCGTGGTCCAGCCAACGTTGAATCTATTGCGCGAAAAATCGCTGCGCAGGTCTGAATCCATATCGGAGAAGGACCAGCCGGCCTCCAACCAATTGGATCGATTCAACTGATAAGAGACGCGGGTGCTTAGCCGCATGACGGTTTCAGTACCGTCATCCAACTCGAAATCCCGGATGTCGAGCTCTTCCAAGGCCGCCGGCAGCGCGTCTGACGCATCATACTTCGCATAAATGTATTGGCCGCTTATGTTTAAGGTCAGGCGCGGGGTGATATCGTGGGCAAAACCCAGCAACGCACGGAAACGCTCTTGATTCGCGTATGGGAAGATATCAGCTTCGACAAAAGAGTATCCAAACCCAAACGTCAAACGAGTGGCCGGACTCGGCAAGTAGGTGGTGTTGACGTCGAAATACGGCGCATTGTCTGAGGACAAAGCGGCATCGGCGTAATCACGATAGTGGTACCCCGCACGTGCGTTACCTTGCAGATTCGGAGAGAAGATGTGTTCGACACCCATACCAATTTGCACAAGATCAGAATCACGCTTGAATTCAGAATCGTACTCAATTGTTTCCCAGCGCAAATCGCCGCTGATCGAAGTTTCCGGCACCAAGCTGTGGCGATAGGTCAACCCCAGAATGTAGATGTCGTAATCTTCACGACTAGCAACATCTGAATCTTCATAGCGTAACAGATTGTAGCGGGCGCCACCTTCCAGCTGACTGACAGGCGTCAGGACATAAGCCACGTTCGCCACAATCGCATTGTAGAGATAATCACTCCTCTGACGCACGATCGCGCCATCATCGATGGCTTCGGGTAACTGCGCATAACGGAGGTTGTTACGAAGATCAAGGCTCACTCGGGGGGTGAATTCATGCGCCAATACG
>SLCI01000059.1 GCA_007125875.1 Kiritimatiellia bacterium
AGCAGTCCGGAATGGAATGAGCTGACCGGATCGGAAGAGGCGGTTTACGTGTGGGACGACGCATCCACGTATATTCGCGAGCCGTCCTTCTTCCAAGACTTTGCCACGGAACCGGGCACGCTGACGGATATTAACGACGCCCCGGTGCTGGGCTTGTTCGGCGATTTTATCACGACCGACCACATCTCGCCCGCCGGTGCCATTCCCAAGGATTCGCCCGCCGGTCGCTATTTGATCGAAAACGGCATCGCCCCCAGCGACTTCAACTCGTATGGCTCGCGGCGAGGCAACCATGAGGTAATGATTCGCGGCACGTTTGCGAATATTCGTATCCGCAACCTGCTCGTCGATCGAGCCGGCGGCTGGACCATTTACCACCCCACCGGCGAAGAGACCTCCGTCTATGATGCGGCTAATCGCTATCTGCAGGCGGGCACACCCAGCGTGATCATCAGCGGCAAGATGTACGGCGCGGGATCCTCGCGTGACTGGGCCGCAAAAGGCACCTATCTCCTCGGGGTGAAGGCCGTCATCGCCGAAAGCTTTGAGCGTATTCACCGCAGTAACCTAGTCGAAATGGGCGTACTGCCGCTGGAATTCGTCGATGGACAAAATGCCGCATCCCTCGGTCTCACGGGCACGGAAACCTATTCGATTCAAGGCATCGCGGATAATCTAAAGCCCGCCAAGAGCTTGCAGGTGACCGCCACCGCGCCCGACGGCAAGGTCACGAAATTCGCCGCCAAATGCCGCATCGATTCACCGATTGAGATTGAGTACTACCGACACGGTGGCATCCTGCAGTACGTCCTCCGCGACGTCATGCGCGCCTCCTAAATCCGCTTAAAGCGAGTTAGCATATGAGAATCCTCATCATAGGGGCAGGCTCTGCAGGCATGCAGCTGGCGCGACGCATGTGCGAAGAGCGGCACGATGTGGTGATCGTCGACAAAGACAGTGAACCACTGGCTGAAATCGAATCACAATTAGACATCATGACGGTCGCGGGGCCGGGCTCGAGTCCGGCTACCCTCGCACAAGCTGAGATCAAGAAGGCTGATCTGCTCGTCGCGGTCACGAGTCGTGACGAGGTCAACATCCTTGCCTGCCTGATGGCAAATGCTGCCGGTGTGCCCCACAAAGTGGCTCGTATTTCAGACACGGACTATATTGATGAGTCCGGGCCATTCGATCTTCGCCACATGGGCATCGATCTTGTGGTCAGCCAAAAAGAGGAATGCGCGCACGATATCTTCAATGTGCTCCGCCTGCCGGGCACGATCGAAGTGGTTGATGTGTTGGATCAGCGAGCGATCGTAGTAGGCATTAAAATTGATATGGACAGTCCGCTGGCCATGTCGAACTTGAGCGAATTCCCTCGTCCCGAGTTGATCAACAATATCCGCTTCATTGCGCTGCAAAGGGGCAAGAAGCTATCGCTGCCGCGCGGTGACACGCAGTTCATGATCGGTGACGACGTCTATATCGTGGGCGCTCCGAACCATATGATCGAATTCCTCCAGTGGGCGTATCCGGAACGTCCGCATTTCCGAAAAATCATTATTGCGGGTGGCGGAGATCTTGGCTTACACCTTGCGGGCCTGGTCGAAACGATGCATGTGGAGACGATCCTACTTGAGGCCAACACTCAACGCGCAGAGTTCTGTGCGGATCGCCTCAGCAAAACATTGGTACTGAAATCAAACCCGCTCGATCCATCCACTTTTGAAGATATTGGCATTACCGCAGATACGGCCTTTGTGGCGGCAACTGAAGACGATGAAAACAACATTATTTGCTGTCTAATGGCCGAGAAAAAGGGTGCCTCCTTCACAGCAGGCCAAGTTACCAAGACCGGCTATGCCCCGATCATCAACAGCCTGAGCTTGATGGATCGGGCGGTAAATCCCTACACGTCAATGATCAATGCAATCACGCGCTTTATTCGCGGCACGCACATCGAAGCCGCCGCCAGCCTCTACAGCCTGCCGGGTGAAATCATCGAAGTGCGCTTACCCTCGAGCAGCCCATGGGTGGGATTATCCGTCCAAGCGGTTGGAAATTTAAAGGATGGCATTATTTCCACTCTGCTGCGTGATGGAGAAGTAATCGCTGCGACGGGTGACGTAGTTCTTCAAGCAGATGATCGTCTAACGCTCTTCACGCTGCCGAATGCAGCGGGCAAAATTCTCGCAAAATTGCGCGGCAAATAAACGGACTCCAAGGACATGAATTTCCGGGCTGTCTTTCATTTGATTTCTTTTTTGCTGTTCTTCACCGCGATCGGGAAGTTCGCCAGTTGGTTGGCTTCCGTAGCGTCGGCGGATCCCGCCGAAGTGCAGCGCGGGCTCCTGCTGGCTGCTGTTCTTTCAACCATATTCAGCACCTTGCTCTGGGGACTGACACGTGGCACAACAGATCTGACCCGTCGTGACGGGTTTGGCATTGTGACGTTCGGTTGGCTAGCCGTCGCGCACCTTGGCACACTGCCCTATCTTCTCACCGGTGCCGTGCCGCATGCACCAACTGCGGTCTTCGAGGCCATGTCTGGTTTTACCGCTACGGGCGCCACCGCGTTAACTCAGATCGACAGCTTGCCACATGGCGTCTTGTTCTGGCGCTCGCTGACCCAATGGTACGGCGGCATGGGTATTATCGTCTTGGCCGTCGCGATTATTCCCTACCTCGGCGTCGGCGGTATGCAGCTGTTTAGTGCGGAGATCACCGGCCCCTCGAAGGATCGTCTAACCCCCCGGATCGCGTCTACCGCAAAGTTTCTGTACGGCGTATACCTTTTATTGACTCTCGTCGCCATTCTGGCCCTGCGCATTGCGGGAATGAACTGGTTTGACGCGATCAACCATGGCTTAACCTGCGCGGCAACGGGTGGCTTCTCGACTTACAATGGCAGTATCGCACAATTTGATTCCTTTCGGATCGAGTTGGTTTGTGTCGTCATCATGATGCTCAGCGCCATGAGCTATCCGCTTCACTATCGCGCCTTGATGGGACGTCCGGGGAGCTACTTTCGCGATGCACAGTGGCGATTCTTCATCTTTGTATGGCTGATTGCGATCGGCATCGTTAGTCTAAATCTCTGGCGGGAAATGGATCTGGCCGGCACGCTCGCCATTCGCCAAGCGCTATTTCAGGTCTCCACGTTCATCACGTCGACCGGCTACGTCTCAGCGGATTACGATCAATGGC
>SLCI01000199.1 GCA_007125875.1 Kiritimatiellia bacterium
AGCAAATTGTCGGGGATATCTTCGTGGTCGCGAAACTGCTGATGAAACATTTCAAACGCACGCACCGCGTCGTCGTGGCGCCCGACCTGGGCGTATGAGCGCCCAAAGAGGCGATAACGGTGAGCGGCCTCGGACGCATCCAGATCGCTCGGATCAATGCGTCCCAGCAACTCGATGACCTCGTCATAGGTGCCCGCCTCAAACAGAGCACGGGCGCGCCAGAATCGATACTGCTCGACTGCCATCGCAGGCGCGTTCCGTAACGCATCGCGATCCAACAAGTCCAATACACGCTGATAACGTCCCAGCTGCAAATGGGTGCGCGCCAACCAGATTGTGGCCTCTGCCTCCACATCGGCATCGCGGGTACGGCGAATGGCTTGCTCGAAAAAGCGTTGGGCGGATTCGTAAAGCTCGTCATCAAACGCTCCGATGCCCGCACGGATCTGTCGGTCCGCGTCGCGCTGTCGACGGTTTTGTGCATCCGCCACTTCGGCCAAGAGAATGATCGGCAACAGAATTAGGAAAATATGAACAAATCGCTTCACGACAGGATCAGCATTAGTAAGCGGGCAGCTCATCCGCCCGACGCAAGAGGAACTGTAATCGGGATTGTCTGTGGCATCAAGTTCAGGGATTGACCCGATCAGCGCCCGCTTCCATCATAGCAACACTCAATCAATGAAAGGAAACAACATGGTACTCATCACACAAAGCGGACCGGAAACCCTATCCATCGGCTCACCCGCCCCCCATTTCGACGGGCTGCCAGGAACCGACGAACAAGCCTACGGACTGGACTCGTTCAAGGACAGCAAGCTCCTCGTCCTCAACTTCACCTGCAATCATTGCCCCTACGCCAAGGCCTACGAGGAACGCTTTAACGCCCTGGTTGAGGAGTTCAGCAGCCAAGGGGTCGCCTTCCTCGCGATCAATAGCAATGATGTCGACACGTATCCTGACGATGACATGGCAAACATGAAGCAACGCGCCAAGGAAATGGGCTTTGCCTTCCCGTATGTGCGGGACGATGATCAATCCGTCGCCAAGGCGTACGGTGCCGTTTGCACGCCGCATCTCTTTGTGCTCAACGAGCAACGCGAACTAGCCTACGAAGGCCGGATTGATGACTCGTGGCAGGAACCCGAAAAGGTTACGTCACAAGATCTGCGCGACACCTTAGTCGCCTTGCTGGCCGACAAACCCGTACCCAACCCACAGACGAACCCGATGGGCTGCAGCATTAAATGGAAAAAGTGATGCGGAGTGCGGCGCACGACCCGCTCGTAAAGTCGCCGCAACGTCCTTACGCGCTCCACTTAATCGCCACCTTTGATCGACGGCTCGGCGAGACGCCTCGCCCTACCTGTCCCATCACGCGAAGGTGGGGCAAATCCCTTGTCCTGCAAGGCAGGATCTGGATGAGCCGCAGGAAACCGGACAGGACCCTGCTCGGATTCTGCTCAGCGCCCTCCGCCTCACAACCCCACTTGCAGATCGGAAACGGCGTCGTCCTCGCCGCCTTTGGCGCGGTTACGTTGCGCCTGCGTCTCAATGGCGAAGGTCTGGCCGTCGGAATAGATGCTGATCGCCATGTCCCGATCCGTGCTGAAAATATTTTCAGTCCCTAAACGCTCGCTGTAGAAGAGGCGCGTGATATCGAGCAAGTTGATGGCGGTGCGACCCGCCATATCCAGCACCGGTCTTGGATTGCCAAACTCAAAGATCGCGACCTCTGGTTGCACGCGATCAAGCAGCGGCTGGACGTACGACTCCAGCGCACGTCGCACGACAACACGGTCAGGTCGGTCCACGTTGGTGGGATTCGCCGCGCCCTGGTGCGGCACCACGATGATTTGTGAGCGCAACTGATCATCATGCCACGCCTCGGCCAATTGCTGCTGCCCCTCATACTGCATTGCACCCGGAATCAGCATGGCGAAATCGCCATAGACCACGCGCAGCGCTAAGCCGTTGTTCTCGATAATGTGGCGCTCGACTGGACGCGGATCAGGCGCCAACACCTCAATCCGAAACGCTTGACCATCCACGGTTTCCTCAAACAACACATCGCCCGGCGCGGCCGTACGCGCAGTCAGCGCGCGGCCGGACCACTGATTGGCTTGCGTCGGTCCGCGCGCCTGCAGCATCGGGGCCAAGGCCAATCGGCGCGGCCACTGTTCGTTGCCCACCAGATCCTCATACATGCGTTCGACCCGCTCAGCCGGATAGCGTTGTTGAATATGAGCGGCCGGCCCCAGCAATGCCGTAAATTCGTCAAAGGATAGGTCTGCATTCAACCCACCCAACATCGGCGGCAAAAACAATTCCGCTACCCGTATATGATCCAGCATGTAACCTGCGCCCGCGGCCCGTTCCGGCAGCGGCGAGGTGATGATCAACCCGTCGAGTCGTCGGATGGCGGCATGCGAGAAGTAAGGCATGATGGTGCGAATCGCCTCATTACGACGCCCGCGCTCGTGCTCCACAAAACCGGTGTCGACTAGAATCCGTTTTCCGGACGGGGACTCGACCAAAATCGAGCTACCGTAGCCGACCGACAGCACCGTCACATGCAATCCTTCCGGCCGCGTATCGCGGGGCGGCGCAATCCCCAGCGGGAGCAAAGCGATCGCGACCAATACACAGGCGAAACCGGCCGGCGCGTGTCGATGCGTCCACCCGCGCGTTGCACAGGTTGCTTTGATCCATTTCCACAACGGCTTATGCCAGATAAACGCCGCAATGAAGGCGTAGTACACCACGATCTCGATCACGCGCGGGCGGCGCACAAACGGATTGGGAAAGATCAACGAACTCACATGTGCCAACCACAGGAAAAAGGACGCAAAAATCCAGTTGGCGGCATTCAGCAACAACGTGATGTACGGGCCGACAATCGGGATCAGGCCCAGTAATCCGCCAATCGCGCCCAATTGCACCACCACACCGATCAGCGGAATCGCGATCAAGTTCGCGTACGCGCCGGCAAACGGCCAACGGGCAAAATAGTAGGCCGACAACGGCACCATCATGCCGATTTGAATCGCTACCTGCGCCGCGATAAAGGTGCTGACCCCTTCCGGCATCGCTGCAAAAGCGAAGCGCTTGGAGATCCCCCACCCTTGCAAATCCATGCGCTTGGAAAATTGATAGGTCACAATGCCAAAGATCAGCCACGGCA
>SLCI01000028.1 GCA_007125875.1 Kiritimatiellia bacterium
GGATGACCAGGACGCAACTAGGCGCGTTCCCCAGTAAGCCAGCCCCGCCGTAAGCGGTGGCCTTACAATGAGACGATTAAGACGTCGTGGCCTCTATCCCCTTAATTGCCCATACCGCGTGCTCAGCAATCAGCGGCTCTGGATCGTTTGCGGCGTGGCGCAAAACGGGCAATGCCTCAGGTTGCCCTGAATTTCCTAGCGCGATGGCCGCGTTGCGTAATAGACCGCGGCGCTTGGTGCGCTTGAGCGGGGTGCCGCGATAGCGTGCGCGGAATCCCTCATCATCAAGTCGCATCAAGTCGGGTAAATACGGAGCGAATCGTTCGGCATCAAACGCCAGAAAATGTTCTGAGCTTGGTGTGGTGTATTGCCTCACCCATGGACAGACTTCCTGACAGGCGTCGCAGCCGTAAATCCAATTCCCCATCTTATCGCGCAGCGCTTCAGGGATAGCGCCTTTGTGCTCAATGGTCAGGTACGATATGCAGCGCTTGCTATCCACAATGTACGGAGCGGGAAACGCGTGAGTCGGGCAAATGTTCAAGCAGCGTGTACAACTCCCGCACTCCCCCTTCCCCAGCACCGCCCCCTCCTGCATAGCCGGTTCGTCCGGCTCGATATCCAGTGTCGTGATGATCCCGCCCAAAAAGCAATAGGAGCCATAGCCGGGGCGAATCAGTAGGGAATTTTTGCCAATAAAACCGAGACCGGCATCCGCGGCCCATGTACGCTCCAGCAGCGGGCCGGTATCGACATAGGCTCTTGTCTGGCTTCTTTCCGGCGTTTGCGCCCTTAACCAATCAGCCAAAGCCATCAATTTCGGCAGGATGACATCGTGATAGTCCTTACCCCACGCATAGCGAGCGACGCGGCCGCGGAGCGGATCATCCCATAGCTCGGCAGACGGCTGCTCGACAAAATAATGCACGGCGACCATGATCACTGAGCGGGCATTCGGCACGACCTCTGCAGGGTTTAAACGGCGCTCGACATTACGACTCAGCCAATGCATTTCGGCTTGATACCCAGCCTCCAGCCATTTACGGAAGGGCAGAGCATGGCGCGCTTCTCGGGCCGCCACGAAACCTACGGCATCAAAACCCAGTTCCAATGCATGATCCCGCACGTCCTCCCGATTCAGCTTCATGCAGGTCAGACTAATGCACCGAGCTGAGGTTGCAAAGCGCAACGTAGTGAGGGACACTATTCGCGTGGAAGCACCGACCGACCAACAAGCGAAAGCGCGCGGCGCAAACTGGCTACTGATCTTTTTGATTGGTCGCCATCCGGTGCGCACTTTGATTCGGGCCGGCCTTTTGGCTGCCTTTTGCATCGTCATCTTTCGTCACGCGCTATTGCCCGTTGTGGTCAGTGGTGACAGCATGTATCCGGCTTATCGGAATGGCCAATTGGGTTTTGCGAATGGATTGGCCTACGCACGTGCGGAGCCCCAGCGCGGTGATGTGGTGGTGATCGAGATGACGGGCCGTAGCGCGATGTATCTAAAACGAGTATTAGCCCTGCCGGGCGATGAGGTGCGGTTTTCGAATGGTGCATTGCTCGTCAATGGGCAAGTGGTAAATGAGCCTTACATTGAGGTGAACGGAACATGGACCACTGCGAGTGAAACGTTGGGACCGCATGACTATTTTGTGGCGGGAGATAATCGGTCGGGGCCGTGGCAGTGGCATGCCATGGGCGTGGTAGATCGAGATCAGATTGCTGGAAGGATATTGTTTTGAATCGGTATTATGTGATTGCTGCCCTCGCCTTCTGCATTGTGATCGGGGCGATATGGTTTTTCCGTAGTGGCGATCGTGACGCCCGCCAAATCAATCGGCGACTGGATGAACTGGTGGAAACCGTGGAAAAGCGCGGCAATCAGAGTTCGCTGCGTCAAATGACTCAGTCACAAGCGGTGCCCGGCTTCTTTTCCGCTGATGCCACTATTCGTATGGCGCCGCTGTATGCGTCTACACTCGGGCGACGAGAAACTGCTCAGACCTTATACCTTATCCATAACAATGTGGACCGATTGACGGTTCGTGTTCGGGATCGCCGTCTGGATATAAATCATGAGGAAGGAACGGCGGAGATGCGAATCACCTTAACCGGAGGTATTCACCAAGGTGGACGACGGGAATCCTACGTGCACACCTTTCAGCTTAACTGGATCAAAGAAGATCGCGACTGGTTCATCCGCCAAGTTGAGCTTGTCCAAGCTATCCGTCCGCCAGGGGCGGGACCAGCCGAATGGTAAAAAGCAAGGGCCACAATTTGCCGGTTACAAAAATACGTTGTGTTTCCTCGTCGTATGCGATGCCGTTTAAGACATCAATGCGACCGGTAATTTGATCGCGACGCAGGATGCCGGTGAGATCGATCCATGCCACGACCGTTCCGTTGTCGACATCAATTCGAGCGATTCGGTGGGTGGGAAAGATGTTGGCCCACAACTCCCCTTCGATCCATGCCAGTTCGTTAATGTTGCGCAACGGCTCATCCGCAACGGTGATGGATTGCGTACCCGTCACCTCCAGTGTTTCCGGGTCCAAAAAACGCAAGGTGTCCGTGCCGTCGCTCATGATTAGGCGGTGACCGTCATACGCCAGCCCCCATCCTTCACCTTCGTATGAGAACCGATCGATCACGGTCAATGTATCGCGATCAAAGACGAAGCCAGTCTCTTCTTGCCACGTCAGCATGTAGATTCGATTGCTGATCAATGCGATTCCTTCGCCGAAATAGCGGTCCGGCAAGTTTACACGCTGCTGAACGCGACCGGTTTGCGGGTCTACGCGACGCAATGACGATTGACCGCGCAAGCCGGTGCTTTCGAATAACCAGCCACCCTGAAATTGGAGCCCTTGTGTAAAGGCGCTGGTGTCATGACGAAAAGTACCTGTGATTTCGAAGCCATAAACAGGCACCGTGCGGCTTTCGGCCGTGCTGGAGCTTGACCGTTCCTCTGCACTACAGCCGAGAAAGCATACCATGCATGCGGCAAGCAGGATGTTGTTGCCCAACAGGTGTGCAGTTCGTCTGTATTCATTCCACAATCTCATACTTACCTACTTCATACCGTTCGCCATAAACATGCAGCAAACACAAAGATCATTTTTATTGCTATCCGCTGCCAGTCATTGACAATGCCGCCGGTCATCATTGCGTGATCGAGAGTGATGCAGAGGGCAAAAGAGTATGGGAACTGAAAAACGAATTTTGATTACCGGCGGAGCCGGCTTTCTCGGGATTAACCTGGTCCGCCACTTCATGGAGAAAGGGTATGGCGACATCGTTTCCTTAGACACGATGCCTTTTGACTATCCTGAGCGGGACCGGATCACAGAAATTCAGGGCGACATTCGGGATAAAGCGATTGTGGCCCGTGCGATGGAAGGTGTCGATTGGGTCATTCATACTGCGGCGGCGCTTCCGCTTTACACCGAAGAGGAAATCTATAGCACGGACATTGATGGTAGCCGCAATTTGATTGAGGCTGCGCACGAGGCCAGCGTTGAGCGCTTTGTACATGTCTCGTCAACGGCGGTGTACGGGATACCGGATCATCACCCGCTGGTGGAGGATGATCAGTTGATTGGGGTCGGCCCATACGGAAAAGCCAAGATCGCAGCGGAAGAGGTATGTCTAGAATATCGTGCCAAAGGCATGTGCGTGCCGATCGTGCGACCGAAATCCTTTGTCGGACCGGAGCGACTGGGTGTGTTTGCCTTGTTTTATGACTGGGCCAAGGATGGGCACAATTTCCCGATGATCGGGAGTGGTAACAACCGCTACCAGTTATTGGATGTCGAGGATCTTTGCGAGGCGATATATCTTTGCCTAACTAGTGCCCCCGATCTTGCGAACGACATCTTCAACGTGGGGGCGACGGAATTCACCACCATGCGCGAGGATTATCAAGCGGTGCTGGATCGGGCCGGTCATGGCAAACGCATTATCGGGTTCCCGGCGCGACCGGTGATATGGGCCTTACGCATTCTCGAGGCACTAAAGCTGTCACCCTTATATAAATGGGTTTATGAGACGGCATGCGAGGATTCCTTCGTTTCGACCGAAAAGATCGGGAAACAGCTCGGCTTCAAGCCACGCTATTCGAATAAGGATGCCTTAATTCGTAATTACGAATGGTATTTGGCTAACTTGGAACAGTTTTCCGGACAAGGCGGCGTCACACATCGCGTGCCTTGGAAACAAGGGATATTGGGCATCATCAAGAGGTTTTTCTAGTCATGGGCAAGGCTACCTATTGGGTTGGGTTCGATCTCGGCGGCACCAAAATGATGGCGACGGTATTCGACGCCAACTTTAAGGCCGTCGCTTCTGACCGGCGTAAGACGAAAGGAAACCTTGGTCTCGAAAGTGTGCTTGAGCGCATTTACAAGACCATAGACGAAGCAGTTTCAAAGGCCGGCCTAACGAATAAGCAGCTGAGCGGCATCGGCGTGGGTTGTCCGGGTCCATTGAACCTGGACAAAGGCATCGTGCTCGAAGCGCCGAATCTAGGCTGGACCAATGTGCCCCTGAAAACGCGTCTCGAAAAGCGGTTCGGATGCCCGGCTTTGATTGCAAATGACGTCGATGCGGGCACCTATGGCGAGTATAAGTTCGGGGCTGGCAAAAAGGCGCGGTGTTTGCTGGGCGTATTTCCAGGAACGGGCTTGGGTGGTGCGTGTATTTATGAAGGGAAAGTCTTCCGTGGCCGTACCGGATCATGCATGGAAATCGGACATTTCCCAGTAGATGCGCGCGGCCCAGTTGGCGCTCCCGGGCGCTGCGGTTCACTTGAATCAATGACCAGTCGGCTTGCCATCTCTGCACAGGCGGCTCAAGCCGTGTATCGAGGCCAAGCGCCCGCATTGCAGCACTTGGCGGGAACGCGTCTGGAAAACATCAAGAGCGGCACACTGGCATTAGCCATCGAGCAAGGCGACACCATTGTGGAAGAGATCGTTCGGCACTCCGCGCGTATTTTGGGCACCACGATTGCCGGCGTCGTGAATATCTTGGCGCCGGACATACTGGTTCTTGGCGGTGGCTTGGTTGAGTCGCTGCCCCAGTTGTACCTAGAAGAGGTGCGCGCAACCGTTGATCATGAGGCACTGCCGGCGTATGCCAAACCACTAAGAGTGGTGGCGGCCAAACTCGGGGACAATGCCGGGGTGATGGGCGCAGCCGCACTGATCGCTGATGCGGCGCAGTAAGCCCGGTCTCCTTGTAGCTGCCGCCATTAGGCGGTGGCTGTATTGGGGATCAGTGTGATTTCCGTTAGATATTCATCGCCTATTGTTCGTACTTCTCGACCATGATATCTTTAGCCAATCATGACGGACGCGAAAAAAACGAGTTCAGCTTCAACCGCTACGGAGCGCAGGCCGGTAGCGGTAATCGATCTTGGTGCATCTGCCATTCGGATGGAAATCGCCGAAATCGACGCGATGGGCCGTGTTCATAGCCTTGAGACGCTGCAGCACCCCGTCAATTTGGGTAAAGACACCTTCAATGCAGGCCAAATCGAGCAGGAGACCATTGAGGAATGTGTATCTGTGCTCAAAGGCTATCGGCGCGTACTGCTCGACTATGGCATTGACCGGCCGGATCACATTCGTGCCGTCGCGACTAGTTCCGTCCGGGAAGCTCGAAATCGCCAAACGTTTCTGAATCGACTCTTCATTGCCTCTCATATCCGTGTTGAAGCCATCGAGGAATCCGAGGTCAATCGGCTCACCTATATTGCTGTGCGCGATGGCTTAGAGCGCTGGGGGGGGCTGGACGCACATGACACCTTAATCGTTGAGGTGGGTGGCGGAAGCACCGAAGTTCTCTTGGTACAGGACAAACATGTCACGCTATCGCGCACCTATCGCTTAGGTGCGCTACGCATGCGCGAGACATTGGAGACGAGTCGTACGCCCGCGAATCGTATGGCCAGCATTCTGGGACGTCATATTCAGCGAACCGTTGATCAAATTCACCGTACGATTCCGCCCGAGCCGGTGCAGCGCATGATTGCGCTAGGTGGTGATGTTCGAATCGCGGCGGACGAATTGGTACCGGATAAATCGGACGAACGCTTGGTCAGCATTCCACTGAAACGCTTTTACCAGTTTGCACGCAAGGTGGCCGCCACAGCCGTTGATGAGTTGGCACGGACCTATCATCTCGGATTTCAAGATGCTGAGACCTTGGGCCCCGCGTTGCTAGCCTATGCGCAGTTAGCGGATTCCTTTGATGTTCAGGAACTACTGATCTCAAAAATCACTTTGCGCGATGGGCTACTGCTCGAAATGGCTACGCGCGGCATGTGGACGGATCACTTTCGTGATCAGATCGTCCATTCTTCCAAGCAATTGGGCGAGAAGTATAATTATGAGGAAAAACATGCTCATCATGTCGCAGAACTTTGCGGGGCCCTGTTCCAAGAGTTGAGCGATGAGCATGAACTGGACCCTCGCTATGAACTGCTTTTGCGGGTAGCGGCGCTACTGCATGAGGTCGGGCTGTATGTGGGCAATCAAAGTCATCATAAGCATTCGCAATATCTCATCATGAACAGCGATCTGTTTGGTCTTAGCCGAAAGGATACGTTGATGGTGGCATTGATCGCGCGCTATCATCGGCGAGCGATTCCCAAAGCGTCTCACATTGAATACGCTGCGCTGCCTGAGACCGATCAATTGATTGTCGCCAAGCTTTCGGCCCTTCTTCGCATTGCGGACGCGCTAGACCAGAATCACATGCAACAGATTCGCGATATCCAGTTTCAGCGTAATGGCCGACAACTGATGATTCGTGTTCGCGGTGTTGAAGACCTCACACTGGAACGATTCGCTTTGCGCGATAAGGGACAGCTCTTTCGCGATATTTTCGGTCTTACCGTTGAGATTCGGCGGGATGCCAAGTTAAGAGGAATTCAACATGTCCGCTAAACGCAAGTCGCCACCACCTGCCACGTTTATTAATCGGGAGCTGAGCTGGCTGGATTTTAATCAGCGGGTACTGGAAGAAGCTGCTGATTTATCGGTGCCTCTGCTGGAACGTCTAAAGTTCTTAGCCATCACCAGCTCGAACCTCGACGAATTCTTTATGGTGCGTGTGGGCGGCCTGCAGTTAATTAAAGAGCAAGGCCGTACGCGACGTGATGCCGCTGGGCTTACGCCCACGCGCCAGCTCCAGTTGATTAGTCGCTACGCACGGAAGATCGTGCGCGATCAGTACAACTGCTTTCAACAAGACTTGGAACCTGCACTGCACCAGGCGCGCATACGTCGCGTTATGCCATCGCAACTGGACCAGGAACAGTTGCGTTTCATCGATCAAACCTTTGAGGACTTAATTTACCCAGTAATTACGCCCATCGCGATTGATGCGAACAAGCCTTTTCTTCTACTCAAAGCATTAACGCTCTATATCGCTGTGCGGCTTGCACCTGCCCCGAATGAAGAAGACAGTCGCTTTGCTGTAACGATGATTCCTGACTCGCTGGCGCGCTTCATGACCCTGCCCTGCCCTGACGGTCATGAGTACATTCATCTGGAAGATGTGGTCGCCACTTTTGCGGATCGGCTCTTTCCCGGCGAGCCGGTAGAGGAAGCTGTCCCGTTTCGAATCACACGGAACGCTGACATGCAGGTGCGCGAGGATGAAGCGCCGGATTTATTGATGGGAATGGAAGATATTCTTGCTGCGCGGCGCACAAGCCCGTGTGTGCGCCTTGAAGTTGGGCATCAGGCTTCCGCACAGTTGAAAAGTTATCTACAGCACGCCTTGGAGGTGGACCCCGCCTTCTTGTTCCAAATACCGGGCCCGCTCGATCTTTCCGCCTTTATGGGGCTCGCGACCATGGCGGGTTTTGAAGAGTACAAGTCGGAGTCCTGGCCTCCCCAGCTATCCCCCGAATTACGCCCTCCGGAGAAGATGTTCGACCTGCTGACAAGGCAAAACATCCTACTTCACCACCCATATGACAGTTTTGAACCGGTGATTCGCTTCATCGAGGAGGCGGCGGATGATCCGGATGTTTTAGCGATTAAGCAGATTCTCTATCGCACCAGCAATCAGAGTCCAATTGTCGCCGCGCTCATGCGGGCAGCAGAAAAAGGTAAACAAGTCACCGTGATCGTCGAGCTCAAGGCGCGCTTCGATGAGGCGCGCAATATCGAGTGGGCGCGCGAAATGGAAGCTGCGGGTGTGCAGGTGATCTATGGTATCCGCGGTTTCAAAACGCATGCAAAGATCTGTGTGGTCATTCGCCGTGAATCATCGGGGATCAAACGCTATGTCCATTTTGGCACGGGCAATTACAACGAGAAGACCGCCCGTTTGTACACCGACATCAGCTACATGACGAGTGACGATGATTATGGCGCGGATGCGGCAACGTTCTTCAATACCATTACCGGTTATGGCCAATCGGTGCGTTTTCGCAAACTCGATGCCGCGCCGGTCAGTTTACGCACTCGTTTGCTGGAATGTATTGAGAATGAGGCAGAGCGGTGCAAGCAGGGCCAAAAAGGTCACATCATGGCCAAGTTTAACTCTTTGGTTGATCCTAAATTGATTATGGCGCTCTATGAGGCATCACAGGCCGGTGTAAAAATTGAGCTCAATGTGCGTGGCATTTGTTGCCTACGTCCAGGCGTTCCGGGACTGAGCGAGCGCATTAAGGTGGTGAGCGTTGTGGACCGTTTTCTAGAACATAGCCGGATCATATATTTCCGTCATGGTGGGGATCCGCTCTATTTCATCTCCAGTGCGGATTGGATGCCCCGTAACCTGGATCGCCGGATCGAGCTGCTGGTGCCAGTACAGGATGCAATGGCCCAAAACAGATTGTTTACGATTCTGAAGACCTGCTTGCGCGACAATGTCAAAGGTCGCGAACTCAAAGAGGATCACTATCATCATCGCACCCCATCTAAAAAATCGCGTGCGTTGCGATGCCAATCCTATTTCTATGAACTTGCGCAGCAAGCGGTCCGTGATCGAGAAAACGAGCAGCGCCAGATCTTTAAGCCACATTTGCCCCAAGGAATGAGGTCGGACCGATGAAGACGCTTTACTTGGTGCGACATGGCATAGCACTCGATTTAGGACAAGGCGGAATAACGCGTGACTTTGATCGTCCGCTGTCTTCACGAGGTGCGGTCAAGACGCGTGCCGTTGCCGAAGGCCTGCTCGCTCTGGGTGTTAAGCCCGAGACGATCGGCAGCAGCGCACTTGTTCGCGCGCGAGAAACCGCTGATATACTGCGTGAGGGATTATGCCCAGACCAACCCGAAGTCATTTGTGACTTCATGGCACCCGGTGGCGCATCCGCATCACTTTTCAACTGGCTGAAATCACAGCCTGAGTCATCCGTTATGCTCGTGGGGCATATGCCTGACTTGAGTACCTTCACTGCTCTTTGTCAACCGCCGGAAACGCGACAATGGGTCACCTTCAAGAAAGCGGGCTGCGCCTGTATTCGATTCGAGAATCAGATTGGCGCTGGCTGTGGAGAGCTGGAATGGTATCGCTCACCAAGCGAATTGCGTGGTGTGATCGACGAAACGGATACCACTTCTTCCAGCTGATTATCCCCCATTCTGTGTGGTAGACTCCGGGCCATGATTGTAGGAAATCACGTAATACATCAGATCACGCCGAGTCATTTATTGCCTCGGCCCGTTATCGTTTGGTTGCCACCTTCGTATGAAGCAGAGAGGGATCGACGTTATCCTGTGCTGTATATGCACGATGGACAGCAGATCTTTGATCCAGACACGTCGACTTTGGGGAAGGATTGGGAGGTCGATGAATGGTGTGATCGCTTGATAAGCGCCGGAGAACTGAAAGAAATTATCGTTGTCGGCATCTACAACACCGAAAATCGCTATGACGAATACGGTGCCTCCGCGCAAGCTGAGGAATACACGCGTTTCGTGACTGATGAACTGAAACCCATGATCGATGGGACCTATCGCACATTACCAGATCGCTCGCATACTGCCGTAGCTGGCAGCTCCATGGGTGGCGGACTCTCCTTCTATATGGCTTGGACTCGTCCTGATGTATTTTTCGGTGCGGCCTGTTTGTCGTCCGCTTTCAGTTACAAGCAGGGCGAGGTCATCTTTGATTTGGTGAATCAATCATCAGTATGGCCGGATCTATGTCTTTATCTGCACTGTGGCGACGGGGACGAGTTGGAACGCCTGCTGATGAACGATCTGGAGCGCATGGAAAAAGCTCTCGAGGAAAAAGGCTGGCTTGATCAGGCCGATGTATGTGTTGAGCGGGCTCCCGGAGAGAAACATGATGAGGCCGCGTGGGCCCGTTACACGGGCACGTGGCTGAAATTCTTGTTTGGGAGTAGACCGTCACAATGATACCAGTTTCAATAGCTTTACGGTACAGTCTCCGGGCAACACGGAGGTTGCCCCTCCAGTGCCCAATAAGCAGAGCCAGTTACGATAAGGGCGTTGCGAAGGGACGCGCTCTGTCGCGTCCTCTGCGAATTAGCTGAAAAGAATTGGAAACGGGTATGAGTTCTCTCAAAGCACTGCGTAAACGAATCGAAACTGCGATCACGCGATTAGCTTTGCGATGGGTACCACACTGGCAGCGGGCCACGATTTTGCGTACAGCTCGCATTTTAGGGTACATTGGGTATCTGCTGCCCACGGCATTGCGCCGAGTCGGCTTGACCAATCTCGACTTGGTATATGGCGAGGCCAAGTCAAAGAAAGAAAAGCAGGCGATACTGAGGGAAGCCTTTCAAACGGCTACGCTGGTCTTCTTGGATATCTTTTGGTTTGCCGAACAGACTCGTGAGCGCATTGAATCGCTTGTTACCTTCGATCCACAGCTCGACGAGCTGTTCCAGCGCAAGGCGCACATGTGCATTACGGCGCATCTGGGCAACTGGGAATTGCTGGGACATGCCGTTAGTGTGCGCGGTAACCCGCTGTCGAGTGTTGCCGCCCCACTCGTAAATCCTGCCGTCGACGAATATTTGGCTCGCATTCGCGTCGTTTCGGGACAGATCATCATCCCACGCGACGGCGCAATCCGCGGCATGCTGCGAACGCTGAAAGAGGATGGCAAAATTGGCCTGCTGCTGGATCAGAATACGCGGCCGCGTCAAGGCGGTATCTTTGTCGATTTCTTCGGCTTGCCCGTACCAATCTCCGATGCAGGAGCCGTGTTGGCCCTCAAGACGAATGCAGATATCCTTTTGGGCTTCTGTATTCCTAAATGGGACGGATCATACTATGTCCATTCCTGCCCTAAGATTATCCCGAGCGAGGTTTCTGGCGAAAGCAAAGATGAGCAGGTGTTGAAGCTGACCCAAGCAATCGCGACAGCGATTGAGCAGGCCATCCGCGCTCATCCGACGGCCTGGCTATGGATGTATAAGCGTTGGAAGCATGTTCCGTCGGATCGATCGATATCGGAATATCCCTATTACGCTAAACGCGCGAAGTAGGAGCTCCGCCGCTCGTTTAAGGGCGACCTACAGTGCCATCAACAAACAGCGTCGCTGTTGTAGGCCGATCCTCTGCGATCGGCGGAATTGATCGCGGGAGAACGAAGTAGATTGTCTATTTTGCCCTCTAGCGTTCACGGCTCATCCGGAGGATTCGCTCTACCTTTGCGTGATGGGAGCGGTAGGGCGAGGCGTCTCTGCCGAGCCGCACAGGGACACAGGATACTGAGGAGGCCGCCGCCCGTTTAGGGCGACCCGATCAGTGCCATCAACAAACGGCATTACCGTTGTAGGCCTAAGGATTCGCTCTACCTTTGCGTGATGGGAGCGGTAGGGCGAGGCATCCCTGCCGAGCCGCA